>NZ_JBEHFM010000005.1:0-130994 GCF_040225675.1 Corynebacterium sp. KPL2680 | reverse complement strand
GAACTCACAATGAACATCCTCTCCTACGGACACAAGATCCGTACTAATAGGGTGTCCACTAAACGAGGGTAACCTCACAACAGCTAGGCAAGCGGGGCGAATCATTTGCCGCGCGCTACCTCCGCCAGCGGGGATCCGAGATCATCGCCGCAAACGTTAGCTACCGCGTGGGAGAAATCGATCTGATCGCCCGCGAGCCAGATGGCACTATCGTCTTCGTCGAGGTGAAAACCCGCTCTACAGCGAGCTTTGGCATAGCTGAGGCCGTAACTCCACACAAGCTTTCGCGCATGCGCAGGGCCGCCGTCCAATGGTTAGATGGCAAGCCACTTTCCACAGTGCGCTTTGATGTCATAGCCCTCGTGGCCAAAAACGAGGGCTTTGAGCTAGAACACTTTACGGGGGTCGACGATGGCTCTCGGTAAATGTTTAGCAGTCTCCCTACACGGCGTGCTCGCCCGCGTTATCAACGTCGAAGCGAATGTGGGGCACGGGCTTCCCGGAATCCATGTGGTGGGGCATGCGGATACTGCGATATCTGAATCCCGCGACCGCATCAAGACCGCCGCCGCGAACTCCCGCCTGCCGTGGCCGAAAACCAAGGTCATCGTGTCCATGTCGCCGGCCTCTTTACCAAAATCAGGCTCCCACTTTGACCTGCCCATGGCCCTTGCGATTCTCGCCGCCCACGTAGAACAGCACGGCGCTGATTACGCGCGCTTCGTGCAGGCACCCAGCCGGGTTCTCGAAGAAACCTTGGTGCTCGGGGAACTGGGGCTGGACGGCACGGTTAGAGCAGTCCCCGGCATTATCCCAGCACTTCTTGCCGCCCGCGAGGAGGGCATTACTACGCTGGTTATTCCGCCAGGAAATGCCGCCGAGGCCACCCTCGTGCCCGATATGAATGTGCTGGTTGCAGCTACGCTCTTTGATGCCTTTGCGTGGGCGCTAGGAGAGCGTGACCTGCCTCGGGCAGCCGAGTGCTGCTCTGACCACCCCGCACCGGCACCCACACAGGAACGGCTCGACTATTGCGATATAGCCGGGCAGCATCATGCGAAGTGGGCGGCAGAAGTCGCCGCCGCCGGTGGACACCACCTGTTGATGATCGGCCCACCGGGCTCGGGAAAATCCATGATCGCCTCGCGCCTGCCCAGCATCCTTCCGGACCTGAGTCCAGACCAGATGGTAGAAACCACCGCTATCCACTCGCTGACAGGAACCCCCGGAGAAGTGGTCTCCCATGCTCCCTTCATCGCCCCGCACTCTTCGGTCACCCGCGCAGCGCTCCTTGGTGGTGGAAGCGGCCATCCTCGCCCAGGTGCGGTGAGCTTGGCCCATAATGGGGTGCTCTTCCTCGATGAAGTCAGCGAGGTAAGCGCACCGGTCCTCGACGGCATGCGGGCGCCTTTAGAAGAAGGCCATGTCCGCCTAGCACGCGCGCAGCAAGAAATAGACTACCCGGCGCGTTTCCAGCTCATTATGGCCGCCAATCCCTGCCGGTGCGCTGCCGAGGATCCCTCTAAATGCACCTGCAATCCGCATGACCGGCTTAATTATCTATCGAACCTGTCTGGGCCCTTGCGTGACCGCTTGGACATGGTGGTCACCCTGTCTGGGCAGTCAGCCACCATTAACGCGGAGGGCGAAGAATCATCTTCCGCCATTGCTGAGCGCGTCGCCTCAGCCCGTGACCGCGCCCGGGCACGCTGGGCAGCTGATGACATTCCGGCACGCGTCAACGGCGCCGTGTCCTCGTCCTATTTGCGCCGACACCGCCCAGCTTCCGAGTCCGCGATGATCATGCTGTCTGCCTACTTAGCCGAAGGCGAGATTTCGCAGCGCGGTATCGACCGCGTCCTGCGCGTGTCGTGGACCTTGGCCGATCTGCACGGAAGCTCTAGGCCGGATCTTGCGGAAGTGGGCCAAGCTCTCGACCTTCGCTCGAGCCAGACGGTGGGGAGGATTTCGGCATGAGTGAGCTTGATTTATCCACTCCACTTGCCACGTGGGTATATCTCAATCGCGTGGTTGAGGGCCCGTCTGCCTCCTTGCAGGCCTTGCTGGAGCACCATTCGGCGGAAGAGATTGCCCACGGGATTTATCACCGAGCCGATTGGATCGGGCCGCTTTTGGCCCGCACCGCCTCGCGGTTTGATTGGGTGCGGCAAAAAGAAGATCTCGCTGCGGCAGAGCGCGTAGGGGCGCGCTTGATTACGGCCGATAGCCCGGAGTGGCCGACAGAGGAATTCTCTTCCGCCTTCGGTTTCTACCAGAATGGCGCGGACGCGCCGGCCACATTCGATGAACAAGCAGTGCCGCCACATAGCTTGTGGGTACGCGGCTCAGCACTCAAACCCGAGGTAGGGCAGGCCGTAGGGATCGTGGGCACGCGCGCCATTTCGCGCTATGGGTGGCAGGCAACCCAAAGCGTGGTCTCAGGCCTGGTAAACCACGAATGGACGATCGTCTCCGGCGGCGCCTTGGGAGTAGATACGGTGGCGCATGAGACCGCCTTACACAATGCGGGACGCACCGTTGCGGTAGCCGCATGCGGAATCGACAAGAATTATCCGGCCCGCAATGGTGGACTCTTCGATCAGATTGCCGATAATGGCTGCATCGTCTCCGAATTCGCCCCCGAGACAGCACCCAAGCGGCATCGCTTCCTTATTCGCAACCGCCTTGTTGCAGCGCTGAGTCAAGGAATCGTGGTCATGGAAGCCGCGTATCGTTCCGGCGCGCTTAATACCCTCAACTGGGCGGAAGCTTTAGGGCGCGTTGCCATGGCCGTGCCGGGACCAATTACGACGAGCGGCTCGCTCGGGTGCCACCAGCGCATCCAAGACGGGCGGGCCCAGTTGGTCGCCAGCGCCGATGAAGTTCGCGCCCTAGTCAGCCGCGCCGGGACGGTCGATCCGGAGGCGCAATATGAGATGAATTTTGCGGCGTCCTTAACGCAGCGGCTATCGCGGAATGAGTTACGTGTTTTTGATGCGACCCCGCCGCCGGGACGCCCTGCAGCCACCGCTGAAGATATTGCACGCGACGCGGGATTCCGCCTTCCTCTTACTATCCACTTATTGCTTACCCTAGAGAAAATGTGCGTGATCGTGCGGGAAGGAAATAACTGGGTTCGCTTAGAGATGGGCTGAAAAGAAAGTAAACTCATGGGGTATGAGTGATAAACGGAAGGCTGCAGAAAGCAATGCTCCGGTGGGGCAAATGGATGAGGCCATCGAGGATTTTGCGGACTTCCAGCTCCAGGTCAAAGGCCGTGCGGAGGCTACGGTGCGTGGCTACCGCGCGGACTTAAAAAACCTGGCCCAAGACATCGATACTTTTGCGGACTTTAACCTCAATAACCTGCGGCAGTGGCTGGGCAACGCGCTTGCAGAAGGCAAAGCGCGCGCAACGCTGGCACGCAGGACTGCCTCAGTTAAAGCCTTTTCTACCTGGGCGGAAAGGGAAGGCTACCTAAGCCGTGATGTCGCGGCACGATTGGTAACACCGAAGGTGGGCCAGCATCTCCCAACGGTCATGGCGCCGCAACAGGCGGGCGAACTTGTGGGCAACGCCGTTTCAGTCGATGAAGCCCATTTTCAGCGCGATAGCGCCATTTTGGAGCTGCTCTATGCCACCGGAATGCGCGTTGCGGAATTGGCCCGCCTCGATATCGGGGACGTGGACTTTAAGCGTTCCACCGCGCGCGTTACTGGTAAGGGAAACAAGCAAAGGGTCGTGCCCTTCGGTACCGCCGCAACCGATGCCCTGCAGCAGTGGATAGATGGCGGGCGCAAAGAACTGGCGCGGGGAGATACCCAGGCCATTTTTGTGGGCAGTAGGGGAGCGCGCATTGATCAGCGCCAGGTGCGACGTATCGTGGAAAAAGCCGCAGCGGTTACGGGCACAAGCGGGCTAACACCGCACGGGGTGCGCCACCTTGCGGCTACTCACCTCCTAGAAGGCGGGGCGGATCTGCGCGTGGTCCAAGAGCTACTGGGCCATTCATCCTTGAGTACTACACAGATTTATACGCATGTCTCCGCAAAGCGGTTAAAGCAGGTCTATTCCCAGGCGCACCCGCGGGCCTGAGTAATTCTCATAAAGGCTTAAGCCGGATGACCGGCATATCTAGCAGGCTTAGTGGGTCGATATAGCTGTCTTTGGCGATTCGGGCGCCCCAATGCAGCCCTGGTGTGCCGTCTACTGGGTGGCCGAGCTTGCCTATAGTTTGGCCCTCGCGCACCTCTTGGCCTTGGGTAACGCTCGCGTGCACGGGTTGATACGTGGTGCGAATACCATCGGCATGGTCAATCGAAATAACCGGGGTGCCCGCTACGGTGCCGACAAAAGCTACGGTGCCTGATTCGGCGGCGACGACGGTACCGCCTATTCGCAGGGCCATATCGACGCCGCGGTGTCCGGCGCTCCACTTATGCTCGGGCTTATCAAAGCCGCGTAGCACCCGAACCGGGCGCGTCTTTCCGGAGGCGGGATCGACATATGCGGCAGCGGGCGCAGCGCACAGTAGCACTAGCGCACCAGTCAGGATGGTGGTGACGGAGGGGAGAAGGGGGCATCGGCAAGCGGCGTTGTTGTGTGGTCGTAGCAAACGGTTCATGGGGCACAGTGTGAAGCGTTGGGCCAATATTGTCCTGCGAAGCGTGGATTAGCTGTGGATAAATTGACAGCGTTGGGGCGGAAGAAACTCGAGTGACAATCGAGATGCAGCGGCCAGAGGAACTTGTGGAAAAGTGCTCGTTCGGTTTGGAAAATCCAGCTGGCTGGGATTATTGTCTTCTATAGCAGTGTGTCCGCTGGGTGGTAATCATCACGGAGGCATTGACTACGCGCGACGAAGTTGTCGCATCCTGCATTAAGGATGTGGCGGTCCGATAGCTGACGTGGTCCTTGGAAACAAGGTGTTAGCAGGGCCTTCGTTGCTAGGGTGCGGAATAAAACACCGCACATTTGGAAAAACCGAAAGACAATTAAAAGAAAGCGAGCGAATCATGGCAGTTGTAACCATGCGCGAGCTCCTCGACGCTGGTGTGCACTTTGGCCACCAGACCCGTCGCTGGAACCCGAAGATGCGTCGTTTCATCTTCACTGACCGTAACGGCATCTACATCATCGACCTGCAGCAGACGCTGACCTACATCGATGAGGCATACGAATTCGTTAAGGAAACCGTCGCTCACGGTGGCACCATCCTTTTCGTTGGCACCAAGAAGCAGGCGCAGGAAGCAGTTGCTGAAGAAGCAACCCGCGTCGGCATGCCTTATGTCAACCACCGTTGGTTGGGTGGCATGCTCACCAACTTCCAGACCGTGTCCAAGCGTCTGAAGCGCATGAAGGAGCTTCAGGCTATGGATGAGCGTGAGGACGGCTACAAGGGCCGTACCAAGAAGGAAGTTTTGATGCTTAACCGCGAGCGCGCCAAGCTTGAGCGCGTTCTGGGCGGCATCTCCGAGATGGCTAAGACCCCGTCCGCACTGTGGATTGTTGACACCAACAAGGAGCACATCGCGGTTAAGGAAGCTCACAAGCTGAACATCCCGGTTGTTGCCATCTTGGACACCAACTGCGACCCAGATGATGTTGACTTCCCGATTCCGGGCAACGATGACGCAATCCGTTCCACCAAGCTGCTGTCCGGCATCGTGGCTTCTGCCGTCGAAGAAGGTAAGAAGGCTCGCGAGGAGCGTCAGCTTGCAGCCGCTAAGGAAGCTGCCGGCGATTCCGCAGAGAAGGAACAGCGCGATGCTGAGGCTGCTGCAGCCGCATCCGATCCTGCTTCTGCAGAAAAGACCGAGGAAGCACCCGCAGACAAGCCTGCACAGTAGGCCTGCCTCTTGTGAGGATTCTTTCTTAACTGCACTTAATTGAATACCCCACGCACATTTTGGTGTGGGGCAGCTAGGGAATAATTCCTGTACAAGGCTGTTTACCTGACCCCTACCACCGTGTGCTACGGCGGTGGGGGTTACTTTTATCTATGCTGGAGGCGGCTAAAATTAGCCTCAGTACGACCGCATTGATGAAGGCAAAATGGGGTAGATTTCCCCACCCAAAGACGGCGCGAGACCGCTACTTCGGCTACGCTGTCTCAACGAACACTGATTGATTTTCAAGGAGGATCGCCCTAACTATGGCGAACTACACTGCTGCAGACGTGAAGGCACTGCGCGAAGCAACTGGCTCCGGCATGCTCGATTGCAAGAAGGCCCTGGAAGAAAACGGCGGCGACTACGACAAGGCCGTTGAATTCCTGCGCATCAAGGGCGCTAAGAACGTGTCCAAGCGTGCTGACCGCGAGGCTACCGAAGGTCTCGTTGCCGTATCCGGCAACACCATGGTTGAGATCAACTGTGAGACCGACTTCGTGGCAAAGAACGAAGGCTTCCAGTCCTTCGCTAACAAGATTGTTGAAGCTGCAGCCGCAGCCAAGGCTAACTCCCCGGAAGAACTCAACAACGTAGAGATCGACGGCCAGAAGGTCTCCGAGTTCGTTGACCAGGAATCCGCAAAGACCGGTGAGAAGCTGCAGGCACGTCGTGCAGTCACTGTCGATGGCGACAATGTTGCTGTCTACCTGCACCAGCGTTCCGCTGACCTGCCTCCTGCAGTCGGTGTCTTGGTTTCCTACGAAGGCAACAAGGAAGGCGCACACGCTGCCGCACTGCAGATTGCAGCTATGAACGCTGAGTATCTGAAGCGCGAAGACGTTCCTGCAGAGATCGTCGAGAAGGAGCGCTCCATCGCTGAGGCCACCACTCGTGAGGAGGGCAAGCCTGAGGCTGCTCTTCCAAAGATCGTGGAAGGCCGCCTGAACGGCTTCTACAAGTCCGTTGTCTTGCTGGAGCAGGCTTCCTTGTCCGATAACAAGAAGACCGTCAAGCAGGTCGCAGAAGAGGCCGGCACCACCATTACCGGCTTCGTCCGCTACGAGGTTGGCGCTTAAGTTTAAGCCCGCTTTTTAGCCTTTAAAGCCCACGGGAGGAATATCCTCTCGGTGGGCTTTTGTGCTGTCTAGGGACACTGGGGAAGCGGCGGCTGCTGGCCTATGGTGCAGTGTGGGGAAGCGGCGGCAGTGTAGGTAAGATGGAAAAGAAATAAAATCAGCCCGCGCAAAAGGAGACGATGAAGGCGTGACTTCTGCAGACGAAAAGCGAACCGGATACAAACGAGTAATGCTGAAACTCGGCGGCGAAATGTTTGGCGGAGGCAAAGTCGGAATTGACCCGGACGTTGTCGAAAATGTAGCTCGCCAAATCGCTGAAGTAGCTGAGCAGGGGATCGAAATCGCCGTGGTGATCGGCGGCGGCAACTTCTTCCGCGGAGCAGAGCTCTCGCAGCGCGGCATGGATCGCGCCCGCTCTGACTACATGGGAATGCTGGGCACAGTCATGAACTCGTTGGCCCTGCAGGACTTCTTGAAGCAAAAGGGCGTTGATTGCCGTGTGCAAACGTCTATCAACATGGCGCAAATCGCCGAGCCGTACCTGCCGCTGCGCGCTGACCGACACCTAGAGAAGGGCCGCGTGGTTATCTTCGGTGCCGGCATGGGCATGCCGTATTTCTCCACGGATACCACGGCCGCGCAGCGCGCCTTGGAAATTGGCGCCGATGTGCTCTTCTTGGCCAAGGGCGTTGATGGCGTGTACTCCGATGACCCACGCACGAACCCGGATGCGGAGCTCTACACCCAAATTACTCCGCGCGAGGTCATTGAAAAGGGTCTCAAGGTTGCCGATGCAACCGCCTTTAGCCTGTGCATGGACAATGACATGCCGATCTTGGTCTTCAACCTCCTAGAAGAGGGAAATATCGCCCGCGCGGCCAGCGGCCAGGTTATCGGCACGCTGGTGCAGTCCTAATTCTAAAACGACACAGAACCTGCTACCTTTTATACAGCTACCCCTCAACGTTGAAGGATGATTCAGCCTCATGATCGATGACATTCAGCTCGAAGCCGAAGAGCACATGACCGCTTCCGTCGAGCACACCCGCGAGCAGCTGGTGACCATTCGTACCGGACGCGCGAACCCGGCGATGTTCAACGGGCTCATCGCGGAGTACTACGGTGCGCCGACGCCGATTACTCAGATGGCTACCATCTCTGTCCCAGAGCCGCGCATGTTGCTCATCAAGCCATACGAGCAGTCCATGATCCAAGAGATTGAAAACTCCATCCGCAACTCGGATTTGGGCGTTAACCCCACCAACGACGGTCACGTACTGCGTGTGACCGTTCCCCAGCTGACCGAGGAACGCCGTAAGGAAATGGTCAAGCTGGCTAAGAGCAAGGGCGAGGACGGCAAGATCGCAATCCGCAATATTCGCCGCAAGGCCATGGAACAGCTGAAGAAGCTCCAAAAGGATGGCGAAGAGGGCGAGGATGAGGTCCTTGCCGCAGAGAAGGAAATGGAAAAGATTACCGCTGGCTACGTCGAGCAGATTGACAAGCTAGTGGAAAACAAGGAATCCGAATTGATGGAGGTCTAGGACTTTTCCGCTGCCGCCGCGCCCAATCGGCCGGCGGCGCTTTTCTATACGTAGTATTTTTGTATAGGAAATAGACAAGCCCCGCGACGCGCATACAACGCCAAGTGAAAGGAGCCGGTCACGGTGAGTGACGCCTTGAACCGCCGATTGCCGCAGCCGAAAAATGGTCCCGGCCGTGACTTGCCGGCGGCTATTGGAGTAGGCGTGGGGCTCGGCGCCCTCGTCGTCCTCGCCGTCTGGGCTGGCCCCTTGGCTTGGTATGCGGTGGTAGCAGTCGCGGTCGGCGGGGCCATGTGGGAAGTTCTTACCCGCTTGCGGGAGAACTCGTACTATATCCCGCGCACCCTGTTAATCATTTTGGGTCAAGCCATGGTGTGGATTTCCTGGCCGCTTGGCGCGCCCGGCCTCGTGGCCGTATATGTCACAGCAGTCCTCATTTTGATGTTCGGCAGGCTTTTTCATAACGGTCGGCATCGCCCACCCATTAATTACCTGCGGGACATGTCCGTCGGTATCTTCGTGCTGACGTGGATTCCGCTTTTCGCGACCTTTGCAGCCATGCTGTCGCTGATTTCTTCCCCAGTGGCCAGCGGCGCCGCTTCCATCGTAGTCTTTATGTTGTGCGTGGTCGCCTCTGATACGGGTGGCTATATCGTTGGTGTGATGTTCGGCTCGCACCCCATGGCACCGGCCGTGAGCCCGAAGAAGTCCTGGGAGGGCTTTTGCGGCTCCATAGCCTTCGGCGTCATCGTTGGGGCGCTTTCCGTCCACTTCCTCTTGCACCACTCGGCGTGGGTAGGTGCTTTGATGGGCCTTGGCCTTGTTATTTGCGCTTCGCTGGGTGACTTGGTGGAATCGCAATTTAAACGAGAGCTGGGCATTAAGGACATGTCCCACATTCTCCCTGGGCACGGCGGCCTTATGGACCGCCTTGATGGCATGCTGCCCTCTGCCATGGTTACTTGGGTGGCCATTAGTTTTATGGCAAACCTTGCGGTCTAATCCGAGCTGAAACCACCGCGTGTCAAAGGGGGCTGAATATAAAACCGCCGCTTCCCACTGCATTGCTGGAATAACGTTCCGAGGCAGGAGAAAGCGGCGGTAGGGCTATTTAGCCTTGGGCCTGCTTGCGCAATTGGCGGCGCAATTCCAGCATGCGCCACACACCTACAAGCGCCATGATGAGCGCGCCGCCGATGGTGAACATCAAGTAGGCAATGCCCGCCGGGAACTGACCCGACCAGCCGAGGAAGTTCATTGGAACTTCTTGCTGGTTTTGCAGAATGAAGATGATTAATACGATCAGCAAGAGGAAGCCCACGATGAGCGCTGCCCAAGTGCTAGCGGCGAATGAGCCTTGGGCTTTTTGTGGGGCGGAAGCAGGCTCAGTGGTGCCGGTGTCGGTGGAGACTTCCTTGCTTCCGGTTTCGGTCAGAGCGGCATTATCTTCTGCCGCGGTGGCCTTATCATCGGAGGTAGAAAAGTCATCTTCAGGGTATTTCGGATTGGTCATATGTCCATTATTTCTGTAAACCCTTCCAAAATTCCACTTGGCTATAAAATGAGGCGTTCACAATTGGAAAAGTTCCGGTAAACCGTGGAATGATGGGCATCATTATGGCTCAACCAGTAAAACTTAACTTCTCCGCGCCGCGGCGCGGACTGCCACCGAAGCACTTTGCGGATCTCTCTGAAAGCGAGCGCATTGATAAGCTCGCAGAAATCGGTCTACCTAAATTCCGCGCTAAGCAAATAGCTAAGCACTACTACGAGCATCTCACGGACGATGTCGAAGAGATGACGGATATCCCCGCCGGCAAGCGCGAGGAGGTCAAAGACGCCTTCTTCCCTGAGCTCATGAAGCCTATTCGTACGACTTCTACGGATGATGGGGAGACCACTAAGTCCTTGTGGCGCTTGCACGATGGCACCCTTTTGGAGTCTGTCTTGATGCGGTACCCCGGCCGCGCTACCTTGTGCATTTCTTCTCAGGCTGGCTGCGGAATGGCCTGCCCGTTTTGCGCCACCGGCCAGGGCGGGCTAGACCGCAACCTTTCTACCGGCGAAATCGTCGAACAGTTCCGTCATGCAGCCGCGGCGATGGCAGCCGAAGGCGGACGCTTATCCAATGTTGTCTTCATGGGGATGGGCGAGCCGCTGGCAAATTACAAGCGTGTGGTTCAGGCGGTGCGCCAGATTACCGGCCAAGATGGGACGGGCTTTGGGCTCTCGCAGCGCAATGTGACCGTATCCACCGTGGGTTTGGCACCTGCCATTCGCAAGCTTGCGGACGAAGACCTTGCCTGCACGCTTGCAGTGTCGCTGCACACTCCGGATGATGAACTGCGCGATAACTTGGTGCCGGTCAATAATCGTTGGTCCGTTGATGAAGTCCTCGATGCCGCACGGTACTACGCCGATAAATCCGCCCGCCGTGTATCTATCGAGTACGCCCTCATCCGGGATAAGAACGATCAGGATTTCCGCGCCGATATGCTGGGCCGGAAGTTGCACCAGAAACTTGGCTCTAAGGTGCACGTCAACGTGATCCCGCTTAACCCGACACCGGGTTCAGAGTGGGACGCAGCTCCCCAGGCACGCCTCGATGAATTCGTGCGCCGCGTCCAGGCGCAAGGAGTGCCGTGCACTGTGCGCGATACTAAGGGCGATGAAATCGCTGCAGCCTGTGGCCAGCTTGCCGCCGATGAGCGAGAAGACATGTCGGCCTAAGCCAGAACCGGCAGGTCGCCACAGCCACCTAGGCATAGTCTGAAAGTACCTAGGTGGCTTTGTCTTTAGTATTTGCGGGTGTTGGCGTATGCGGGGCAGCACAACTACACGCCCGGCAAACCACAAAACCGCCGGGCTTCCTCGCAATGAGGAAGACTCGGCGGTTTTCGTAGCTAGGATTACAGCGCGTGCTTGCCGGTGCTTACCTCGGCAGCATCGGAGGCAGAGTCAACACGCAGGTGGGATACGCGGGAAGGCTCGATATTCAACGCGCGCAGCTGGGAGTCGGTCAACTCGGTGTAGGCACCGGAAACGGTCTTCTGGTCATAAATCCAGTCACGTTCTTGGTGGTCGGCCGGCTTATTATTAGAGGTGATGGTGCGCACCTGGTTGAGCTTCGGCTCGAAGGTGAAGATGAGCAGGCCCACAACCAGAAGGACGGTTAGGGTGACGAGCCAGACGGTCTCCACGTGGCCCTTGTGGTTACCAAAGTTGAAACCAATCATGAAAATCACGGAGATCCAACCCGCGATTTGCACACCAGAGC
This sequence comes from Corynebacterium sp. KPL2680, assembly GCF_040225675.1. NCBI lineage: Bacteria > Bacillati > Actinomycetota > Actinomycetes > Mycobacteriales > Corynebacteriaceae > Corynebacterium > Corynebacterium sp. KPL2680. The sequence goes on along the minus strand of NZ_JBEHFM010000005.1, from coordinate 119,206 downwards.
GGCTGATGCGGGACCAACCGAAGCCTGCGGATGGAACATCTTCGGTAGAAACACCGTCATAAACCTGCGGTACCGGCTTGTGGGAAGACACTTGCTCTCCTTCGCTATCGCGTGTGTCCATTATCGAGGGGCACACCAATGCCATTTGACTGCCTACTATTTTAAAACATCGTGGCTGCAAAGGCGATTAAACACCCCCGCCTTCTTGCCCGGCTCCACCCCATAGCAGGGCTACATAAATGACCGCTAGGGTAGAGGGGTGACTACTCAGCGAATACTTATTCTCGGCTCCACCGGCTCTATTGGCACGCAAGCATTAGAAGTAATTGCGGATAACCCCGATAAGTTTGAGGTCGTGGGCATTGCTGCGGGCGGTTCTCATCCGCAGCAGATCATTGAGCAGGCCCGCGCCTTCCACCTTTCGTTTGACCACATTGCCGTGGCCCAACCTGCGGCGGCTGCGGAGGTTTCTGCGGCTTTAGGCGGCACAGTACTTTCTGGCGATGGTGCGGCGGAAGAGCTGGTGCGCTCGGTTCCTGCCGATACCGTGCTCAACGCCCTAGTGGGCTCCCTCGGGCTCAAAGCCACCCTGGCAACGGTGGACATGGGCGAGTACCTCGCACTAGCGAATAAGGAGTCCTTGGTTGCCGGCGGCACTTTGGTCACGAAATCCGCGCGGCCAGGTCAAATCATCCCCGTGGATTCGGAGCACTCTGCGATGGCACAATGCCTGCGCGCGGGCGAAAAAGGCGAGCTGGCCAAGCTCGTTCTCACAGCCTCGGGCGGCCCCTTTCGCGGTCAGACGCGTGAGCAGATGTGGGACGTTACCCCGCAGCAAGCCGCGCAGCACCCCACGTGGTCCATGGGGCAGATGAATACGCTGAATTCCGCCACCTTGATCAATAAGGGGCTCGAGCTCATCGAGGCGACTCTGCTTTTTGATATTGAGCCAGAGCGCATCGAAGTCACGGTTCACCCGCAGTCGGTCATTCACTCGATGGCCACCTTTAAAGACGGCTGCACTATCGCCCAGGCTTCTCCGCCATCGATGAAGCTGCCCATCTCCCTAGCCTTGAATTGGCCCCAGCGTGTACCGGGGGCGCAGCCGGCCCTCGATTTTTCCCAGGCGCATACGTGGCATTTTGAGCCGCTTGATGATGCCGCCTTTCCCGCCGTATCCCTCGCCCGCGAGGCTGCGGCGAAGGGGACGGGAGTGATTTATAACGCTGCCAATGAAGAGGCCGCGGCGGCCTTTTTGGCCGGGCGTATCCACCTCCCAGAGATTGTTGATGTCGTAGGCGAGATCCTCGGGGAATCTTCCCAGTTTGCTGGTGTAGTCTCTACCCTCGATGAAATCCTCGCCGTAGAAGGTGAGGCTCGCAGGCGTGCGAATGCGCGCATTGACCGTTTAGCTGACTAGAAAGCTTTCTTTAATGGCAAATTTGCTGGGCATTGTGTTGTTCGCCCTTGGCATTGGGCTGACCGTGGCACTCCATGAGGCGGGGCATATGTTTACGGCCCGCGCCTTTGGCATGCGGGTGCGGCGGTATTTTATCGGCTTTGGCCCGCGCATTTTCTCCTTCCGTAAGGGGCATACCGAATACGGTCTCGCCGCGTTTCCGGTGGGTGGATTTTGCGATATCGCCGGGATGACCGCGCAGGATGAATTCCTTACGGAGGAAGAAAAGCCCTATGCGATGTATAAAAAGCCATGGTGGCAGCGCATCATCGTCCTTGCAGGCGGTATTGGGGTCAACCTGATCCTCGGTTTTGTCATCTTGTATTTCGTGGCGATGACGGCTGGGCTACCCAATCCCGATGCCGATGTGCGCCCGCGGGTGGGGGACGTAGTCTGCACCGCAGACCAAAAAGAAAACCAGGAGCTGGAATCGTGCACTGGCAACGGGCCCGCTGGTAAGGCCGGTGTCCAGGAAGGCGATATCATTCTCGCGCTTGATGGCCAGCACCTGGATTCCTTTACGCAATTGCGCGATGAGGTAATGCAACGTCCCGGCGAGACCGTGACGCTTACCGTAGAGCGCGACGGCGCGGAAAAAGACTTCTCCATCGAATTGGAAACGGTCAAGCGCCTGAATCAACAGGGCGAATTGGTGGATGCCGGATCGATCGGGCTGAGCAATGAGGTCCTCGACATCGTCGAGAAGTATTCAGCAACACAGGCGGTTCCTGCAACGTGGCATTTCACCACCTATTCGCTCGAGGCCACGGTGGAGGGAATCAAACAATTCCCCGCTAAGGTACCGGGCGTGGTGGCCTCCATCTTTGGTCACGAGAGGGATGTGAACGGGCCGATGTCCGTAGTCGGTGCGTCGCGGGTTGGTGGCGAACTCGTGGAGCGTTCCCTGTGGGCATCGTTCTTCATGATGCTGGCGACGCTGAATTTCTTCCTCGCTATTTTTAACCTCATTCCGCTGCCGCCCTTTGACGGCGGCCACATCGCGATCATCTTGTATGAGAAGATTCGCGATGGCATTCGCAAATTGATGGGCAAGCAGCCGCTGGGTCCTGCCGATTACACCCGGCTTATGCCCATCACCTATGTCATGGCGGCCCTACTTATGGCGCTGGGCGTAGTGATCATCATCGCGGATGTGGTTAATCCGATCAGACTATTTGGCTAGGTTCGTTAGCCGTTGTTCCCGCCGCGCGGCGTGAGTAGAGCGCCCAACGCTTAGCGCACGTGTGCAGCGCGAGCGGGCACTTTAGCGCTTAACCATCTAGTGCTAGAGTGGGGACGTTCAACACTTATTGTGCAATAACATTTAGCAACGAGCCACGAGCTAGAAATAAGGAGCATTCATGTCTAGTCCTATCGGTCTAGGAATTCCTGACGGGCCTCCGCCAGTATTGCACCCGCGCCGGAAAACGCGGCAAGTGCACGTAGGCCCAGTGGGCGTTGGTTCTGACTACCCAATTTCGGTGCAGTCGATGACTAATACCAAGACCCACGACATCAATGGCACCCTGCAGCAAATCGCACAGCTTACTGCCTCTGGCTGCGATATCGTGCGCGTGGCCTGCCCTAAGCCGGTGGATGCGGAGGCTCTGCCGACCATCGCCAAGAAATCCCCGATCCCGGTCATTGCGGATATCCACTTCCAGCCCAAGTACATCTTCCAGGCCATCGATGCTGGCTGCGCGGCAATCCGCGTCAACCCCGGCAACATCCGTGAATTTGATGGCCGCGTTAAGGAAGTGGCGAAGGCCGCTGGCGATGCGGGAATCCCCATCCGCATTGGCGTCAATGGCGGTTCGCTGGATAAGCGCCTGTTGGAAAAGTACGGCAAAGCCACCCCAGAGGCGCTCGTGGAGTCCGCTATCTGGGAGGCGGGCCTGTTTGAGGAGCACGGCTTTGGCGATATCGCCATCTCAGTTAAGCACTCTGACCCAGTCCTGATGGTGGAAGCCTACCGCCAGCTGGCCGCGCAGACCGATTACCCACTGCACTTGGGTGTGACGGAAGCGGGCCCGAAGTTCATGGGCACCATTAAGTCTTCCGTTGCTTTCGGCGCCCTTTTGGCAGAGGGCATTGGCGATACGATTCGCGTCTCGCTATCAGCTCCGCCTGAAGAAGAGGTCAAGGTGGGCGATCAAATTCTGCAGTCTTTCAACTTGCGCCCGCGCAAGCTGGAAATCGTGTCTTGCCCGTCGTGCGGCCGCGCGCAGGTGGACGTGTACAAGCTGGCGGAAGAAGTTACCGCCGGCCTCGAGGGCATGGAATTTCCCATCCGCGTTGCCGTCATGGGTTGCGTTGTCAACGGACCTGGTGAGGCCCGTGACGCCGACCTAGGCGTGGCGTCCGGTAACGGCAAGGGCCAAATCTTCGTCAAGGGCGAAGTGGTGCGCACCGTGCCGGAAGACAAGATCGTGGAGACCCTCATTGAAGAGGCAATGCGCATTGCAGATGAGCAAGGTATCGAAGCCGTGGATGGCGCCAAGGCCGATGTTCGCGTGACGCAGTAAGCAGCTTCCTTCCACGCGGTAGTTTTTAAGGACTGCCCTGCACTTCGGTGTGGGGCAGTCCTTTTTGCTGCGTGCGCTGCTAATGTGCCAAAGCATGAAGAAGTTATTCGCACTGGTTGCTACAGTCTCGTTTGCTGCAACTGGTGTGGTTGCTTGTACCCCTAAGCCCGTATCTGCAGAGCCGGTGGCAGAAGAGTTCATTGAAGGCATGGAGAGCCGAAATAACGAGGGCTTGGAGGAGCTTACAGATTCCCCCGATGACGCCACACAGGCCCTCGATGCTACGTACTCGGGTTTGCAGGCAGAGGGTCTCGATATTGAGCTCGAGGGGATAAAGCAGAACGAAACCATGGCCACGGCGGATTATAAGGTCAAATGGGATCTGCCCAAGGAACGCAGCCTGAGCTATACCACGCAGATGACCTTGACCAAGGCCGAAGATGAATGGACGGTGCGGTGGAAGCCCAGCATAATTCACCCGGACTTGGGCGCGCACCAGCACTTGGAGCTGCGCGCCTTGGAAGCTACGCGCGCCAGCGTCGTCTCCTCCAATGGGGTGGAGCTGATGAGTCCTGGGCTGAATTACCGCGTCATCGTGGATACTAGCTCGCTTTCCGATGTCCGCCCCACGGCCTCCAAGGTCAGCAGCGCCCTAGCTGCGGCGCACCGCGAGGACGATTCGATCGCGGAGGTAGACGCCAAGGATCTCGCCGAAAAACTAGAAAAGGCAGATTCTGCCTATTCGGTGGGGCTTTATACAGAAGAACAGGAGTCTGTCATCCGCGCCAAGATGGAGGGGATGGACGGCGTTCGCATTAATGAGGAACCCGCGCTGGTGACCCGGGACCGCGGCCTTGCGCCCGATCTCTTATCTCGCGTGCGTTCGGCCGTCAATGACGAGCTCGACGGCGAGACAGGTTGGTCCATCGCCGTCGTCAATGAAAATGGTGCGGCGCTTTCCGATGTCGAAAAGCATGCGCCAGAGGCCGCTCCCTCAATCAAGGTTGGACTCGATTATGACGTCCAACGCGCGGCCCAAGAAGCGGTGGATCAGCGCTCGGACGCCCAGGCCATGCTGGTAGCAATCCGGCCTTCCAATGGCGATATCCTGGCGGTGGCGCAGACCGAAAAGGCGGACGAAGACGGCGACGTCGCCCTGCAAGGCCAATACCCGCCGGGCTCGGTTTTCAAGATCCTTACCGCCGCTGCAGGTGTGGAAAAGCAAGACCTAACCACGGATACCATCGTTCCGTGCCCCGGCACGATGAATATCTATGGCCGCGTGGTGACCAACTACAACGCGTTTTCGCTCGGCAATGTTCCGTTAAGCCAAGCCTTCGCCCAATCGTGCAACACCACCTTCGCCGATATTTCTACCAAGCTGGCACCCGGTGAGTTGAAGGAAACCGGCAAGAAGTTTGGATTTGGGGTGGATTATGAAATCCCCGGGCTCACCACCACTACCGGCTCGATTCCGGAGGGTAAGGAAGTACTGGAGCGCACCGAAGCCGGTTATGGTCAGGGCTACGACCTCGCTAGTCCGTTCGGCATGGCTTTGGTTTCTGCTTCTGTGGCGGCGGGAAAGACCCCAACGCCGAAGCTTATTGAGGGCCGTGAGACCAAGGCATCGGATAAGCCGGCGCAGATCCCAGAGCACGTGCTGAATAACGTGCGCGGCATGATGCGCCAAGTGGTTACTAGCGGTACCGCCCGCGGCATGCAAGCAGGCGGAACCATCTACGGCAAGACTGGTGAGGCCGAGATTAATGAAGGCTCACACGCGTGGTTTACGGGCTACCGGGAAGAAGACGATATCGCCTTCGCCACGCTCATCGTGCTGGGCGGCGGCTCTGAATCTTCGGTAGCCATCACGGATAATTTCCTGCAGAAGTTGGATGAATACCGTTCGCGCCCCAATGATGGCCCAGCACCGATGGTGGAGTAAGCCGCGGCCTCGGACGCGGTACCCGGATACTGCGCTAACCGGTATGAGGACTACCATGGGCAATTATGAGTACTCGTGGAAAATTGAAGCCAGGTAAACCAACCCCCATCCGGCCGGTGCCAGATGACATCGAGCGCCCGGAATACGTGTGGAAAGACGAGGTACAAGAGGCCATCGGCGAGCCATTTGTACAGTCCCCCGAAGTGATTGAGAAGATGCGGGAGGCCTGCAAGATTGCGGCCAACGCGCTGAAGGAAGCCGGCAAGGCGGTAAAGCCTGGCGTAACGACGGATGAGGTCGACCGCGTGGCGCACGAGTATATGTGTGACCACGGTGCGTACCCGTCCACCCTGGGATACCGGGGATTTACCAAGGGCACCTGTGTATCGCTTAATGAAATCGTCTGCCACGGCATTCCGGATACCACCGTGATTGAAGAGGGCGACATCGTCAATATCGATGTCACTGCTTATAAGAATGGCGTGCACGGCGATAATAACGCTACCTTCTTGGCCGGTGACGTATCTGAGGAGCACCGACTATTAGTAGAGCGCACCAAAGAGGCCACGATGCGCGGCATTAAGGCCGCAAAGCCGGGCCGTGAGATCAACGTTATCGGCCGCGTTATCGAGTCTTATGCCAAGCGCTTTGGCTACAACGTTGTACGTGATTTCACCGGTCACGGCGTAGGGCCCACCTTCCACAATGGGCTGGTGGTCTTGCACCACGATTCCACCACGTACCGCGATATCTTGGAACCGGGCATGACCTTGACGGTAGAGCCGATGATTAACCTGGGTTCGCTGGATTACGATATTTGGGATGATGACTGGACCGTGCAGAACCGAGACGGTAAGTTCACCGCCCAGTTCGAGCACACCTTGGTCATTACAGAGGATGGCAATGAAATCCTGACCATCCCAGATGAGGATTAACCGCTGCGGCCCTTCTTAAAAGGCCCGAGGCACAGCGAAAGCCGCCTCCTTTTTCACTCGCGTGAATTACTGCGCGAGGGTCGGGGAGGCGGCTTTAGCTATGGGGCCTTTGGGGCTTTAGTCCCACTCGAGACCCAAGATGGCGTTTTCTACGACCTCAGGAAGAGCTGGGTGGATCCAGTACTGCTTGCGGGCAAAGTCGCGCAGGTCGATCTCGTAGGTCATTACGGTAATCAGCTGCTGGATCAGGGTGGAGGACTGCGGGCCCATCAAGTGGGCACCGAGGAGCTGGCCCGTCTTGCGGTCCGCAATCAGCTTGCAAATACCCGTGGTATCTTCCATGGCCCAGCCGTAGGCCACATCGCCGAAGTTCTGAATCTTCACGGTGACATCGAAGCCCTGCTCCCGAGCTTCTTCTTCCTTCAAGCCCACAGTAGCGATCTGTGGGTGGGTGAAGATGGCGGCAGGAACGTTGTCGTGCGGAAGCTCCTGCAGATCCTCTGGGTGGAGCAGGTTGTGCTGGATGGTGCGGGCTTCGGCATTGGCAACGTGCTTGAGCATGTAGGGCGAAGAGACATCGCCAAGCGCCCATACGCCCTCTGCATCCGTGAGGCCATGAGCATCGGTGGAAATGCGGCCATTGTCCAGTAGCTTGATGCCGGCGTTGTCCACATCCATGAGATCGCCGTTCGGCTTGCGGCCAGTGGCGACCAGGATCGCATCTGCCTCGAGGGTATCGCCATTATCGAGCTCGAGCTTCACACCCTTGTCGGTTTCTTCCAGCTTGGTGCCATTAGCAATCCGCACATCAAAACGCTCGCGGGCAAGCTCGTTGAAGCGCGAGGAGAGATCGGAATCGAGGTGGCGCAGCAGGGTTTCGCTGCGGTTGACCACGGTGACCTTGGTGCCGAGGCCATCGAAGACGTGGGCAAACTCCATGGCGATATAGCCGCCGCCTACGATGATCAGGCTTTCTGGTTGGCGGTCCATCCGCATGATGTCTTCGTTGGTGTAGTACTTCACGCCGGAATTGGCGTAGACCTCAGGGATTACCGGGCGGGAGCCAGTAGCGACGACGATCTGGTCGGCGCTGATGACGTGATCGCCGGTCTGGATGGTCTTAGGGCCAACGAAGCGAGCGTGCTCATCGTAGACGGTGATATTTGGGGTCTTGTCACCGCGGCGGTAGTCCTCGCCGCTTTGGGCGATCTGGTCAATGCGGTTGTGGAAGACGCGCTCCACGATGGAGCTCCACTCCACGTTGTTGACCTGGGCATCAATGCCGAGGCGCTCGCCTTCGCGGGCGGCGAGGGCGACATCGGCGGCGTAGACGTACATCTTGGTGGGGATGCAGCCGACGTTCAAGCAGGTGCCACCGAAACGGCCCTTTTCGATGATGGCAATCTTCTTATCGTGAAAGTCGCGGTTAGCAATGGAGTTGCCGGAACCGGTGCCGATGATGATGAGGTCGAAGTGTTCCTCTGCGGCAGGAGTATTTGCTGTATCAATTGTGGTCATATCTGTACCTTAATTCATGTGTCCAATTCGGGTATTTATGCTGGTGTAGGGGCTTCCACGATGGTGGGAAGCCACGCATCGCACGCTGCGAAGGCCTCTTCTAGGGGGTGGGGGAGGGATAAAAAGACATCGTGGCGCGCGCCTTCGATGGAATACAGCGTGTAGTGCGCGTCGAGCTCTTTTGCCCACCGCCGGGTCTGGGCGACATCGATGATGCAATCCGCATGATTGACCGCATCGCAGTACGGAGTTCCCAATAGGGAGCGGGTAGATTGCAGCGTCAATACGGGGACTCCGGTGTTAATACGGCCGCTGTGAATGGCATCGAAACCGTGGAATACGGCGGCCAACCATCCGATATATTTTTTATGCCCGGCTAGGGGTTTCATGCTGAGGTCATAGTCCCACTCGCCGTAGTAATCACTGTGCACCGATTCGCCGTAGGCAGTGAGGTTGCCCCCAAACAAGGCGGTCTTGGGTGCAATTTTGGCGGTGGAATATATGACAGGCTTCAGCGCGGAGACTGCCCAACCGGGAACGCCCATCATGTCGAGCCAAGGGCTATTGAGAATCAGCCCCTTAAGGCGGGAGAACCGCTCCGGATCATGGCGGCGTAAAAAGTCCATCCATAGCGGCGCAATCAGGCCACCGGTGGAGTGGGCCATAACGATTACCTTGTCATTCGCAATGGCATCGAGGGCCACGGAAAGATCCGCGTTGTATAAGAACAAATCTGAAACGTAGTGCCAGGACTGGCCCGGGCGATGCGAGCGGCCGCATTTGCGCAGATCGACCGCATAAAAGTCATAGCCTTGCGCCGCAAAGTGTTCTGCAACGTGTGAGTGAAAGAAGTAGTCAGTCATCCCGTGCAGCCACACCAGGGCCGGGCGGGAAGGCGATGAAGAATCGGCAGAGCCCGCCGCCCCGGAGCCTTCGCTTGATCCTGGTGCGTAATGGACGAGGGTGGTGACAACGTCCCCCTCGCCATCGGGATCGGGGCCAAGGTCGAGGGTGGCTGATTGAAAATCGGGGCCGAGGATATCGGGCCCCCATGACGGAGTTGCTGTAGCCATGACACGAGTCTAGTCAACTCTAGGGGTTCGCTACGGTAGCTGCGTGACCTGCCATTACTTCCACTCAATGTGAAGTGTATTACACGGCGTCCTATAATGTGGCGGCCAGGGTGGGGGAGAAAAACCAATCGAGTGGAGAAAAGCGTAAGGTAAGGCGTTAATGCGTGACACATCGGCAGGTTGGCTGTGCAAAACAGTCGCGGTGTGGGGCGCAAAGCGCTTAAAATATATGGTGCAGAACGCGCCGATGTATATAAATTTTCAATTCGAAGAGGTTATAACACAGTGTCCTCAGCAAAGAAGACAGCACAAGTTGTAGATGAGGTCGATGTCGCACTGGTTGGTGCCGGCATCATGAGCGCCACCCTGGGCGCTATGCTCCGCGAGTTGGAGCCCAGCTGGACCCAGATGATCTTTGAGCGCCTTGATGGCCCCGCCCTGGAATCCTCCTCTCCGTGGAATAACGCTGGTACCGGTCACTCCGCCCTGTGCGAGCTCAACTACACGCCAGAGAAGAACGGCCGCATTGATATCTCTAAGGCCATTGCCACCAACGAGAAGTTCCAGAAGTCGCGCCAGTTCTGGTCCCACCAGCTCAACAACGGCATCCTGACTGAACCTAGCGAGTTCATCAACCCAGTCCCACACGTGTCCTTCGCTCAAGGTGAAATCCAGGCGGACTACCTGAAGCGCCGCTACGAGGTGCTGAGTGAAAAGCACATGTTCCCCGGCATGCAGTTCTCTGATGACGAATCCACCTTCGCGGAGAAGCTGCCGCTCATGGCTGACGGCCGCGACTTTTCCAATAAGGTCGCTATCTCTTGGACCGAAGTCGGAACCGATGTGAACTTCGGCGCCCTGGCCAAGCAATTCCTGACCGCTGCGCGCGCATCTGGTACGGAGATCCGTTACGGCCACGATGTCTTCGATATCGACCGTGATGGAAATGACTGGAAGGTCTATTCCAAAAATAAGCACACCGGCGATATCACCGTGGTGAAGGCGAAGTTCGTCTTCGTCGGTGCCGGCGGCTACGCCCTAGACTTGCTCCGCAAGGCAAAGGTGAAGGAAGTGGCAGGATACGCCGGATTCCCCATTTCCGGTCTCTGGTTGCGTGCCAAGAACCCGGAGCTCATTGAGCAGCACCAGGCCAAGGTCTACGGTAAGGCTGCAGTGGGTGCTCCTCCGATGTCCGTGCCGCACCTGGATACCCGCGTTATCGACGGCGAGAAGGGCCTGCTGTTTGGCCCGTACGGCGGTTGGAGCCCGAAGTTCTTGAAGAAGGGTTCCTACCTGGACCTTTTCAAGTCTATCCGCCCGGATAACATCACCTCCTACCTGGGTGTTGCGGTACAGGAATTCGGCCTGACCAAGTACCTCATTGATGAGGTGCGCAAGGACTTTTCTGACCGCGTCGAGTCCCTTCGCGAATACGTCCCGAATGCGAAGGAAAGCGACTGGGAGACCGTGATTGCCGGTCAGCGCGTACAGGTCATTAAGCCTGCAGGCGCACCGCGTTTCGGTTCCCTCGAGTTCGGAACCGCATTGGTCAATAACCAGGAAGGCAATATTGCCGGCCTGCTCGGCGCTTCCCCGGGTGCTTCCATTGCCCCAGCCGTCATGCTGGAGCTGCTCGAGCGTTGCTTTGGCGAGCGCATGATTGACTGGAGCGATAAGATTCGCGAGATGGTCCCGTCCTACGGCATGAAGCTGGCCAATGATGAGGACTTCTACAACGAGATGTGGGAATACACCCAGAAGACGCTGAAGCTGGAGCGCTAAACACCCACCCTTCGGCTTTGGGCTAATTCCTGGCCCCTGCCCTCCGTGCAAAACCTATTGCGCGGAGGGCTTTGTGATGCCCAACCCCTGAATTCGGAGTTGTTAGAAAATTAGGTGCCGCAGTAGGTAAGAAAACCTGCAAGCCCATCCGGATCGGGTTGTTCGTAAGACGGATTCGGCTGCCACGGATGGGTCGCGGCGTGGAGCAGATCAGTAAAGGGCTGCATATCGCCTGCCTCAGCGGCGCGCAGTGCGGCTTCGACGGCCATATGGCGGGGAATGACCCGGGGCATGGCAGCATCCACGGCATCCGGGGAGGGGTGAGTGGCTAGATAGCTATCCATGAAGTCCGTGTCTGCGAAGAGTTCTTGGGCAGGAAGGGTGCGGCCGCGGGCGGCATCGGCAAGCGCACGGTGCGCCAGCGTGATATCCGGCCGGTAAAGCTGCATGGCAGTAAAGTAGGCCGAGGCTACCTCGGTGGAGGTATCGAGGGCGCTTGCCAGATCGCTGCGGCGCTGGGAGGCGAATTTCTCCTGAAACCCATTGATGGTTTCTTGCGCGAAGTCGACCCCGGCATTGATATCGGCATCGAATAGCGGCACCAGTGATTCCGCGAGCCGGGCGAGGTTCCAGCCCAAGATCGCTGGTTGATTGCCAAAGGCATAGCGTCCCTGCTGGTCAATGCTGGAAAAGACCGTATCGGGTGAGTAGGACTCCATAAAGGCACACGGGCCATAATCAATCGTTTCGCCGGAGATGGTGGTGTTATCCGTATTCATCACCCCGTGGATAAAGCCCAAGCGCATCCACGAAGACACGGTGGCAATCTGGCGGTCCATGACACCTTGGAAAAACTCCCGGTAATCTGCCCCAGGGTAGTGGCGCGCTATGGCATAGTCCGCGAGGTCTTGGAGGTGGCCAGACTGCGCGGCATAGTGAAAAGTTCCGACCCGGATATGGCTTGCCGCCACGCGGACCAGGACGCCAGCCGGCTGTACGTGGCCGCGCTGGATGGGACGGCCGGTAGAAATCACAGCAAGCGAGCGGGTGGTGGGTACGCCGAGGGCGTGCATGGCCTCAGAAACCAAGTACTCGCGCAGCATGGACGAGAGGGTGCCGCGGCCATCGGCACCCAACCGCGAATAAGGGGTAAGCCCCGTGCCCTTGGCGTGGAGATCCCAAAGTTTTCCGTCTTTGTCCACCTCGCCCAAGAGCATGGCCCGGCCATCTCCCATCTGTGGGTTGAAGGAACCGAATTGGAAGCCGGAATAGGCCATGGCATGCCCGCCGTCGCGGCCTAAAAGGAAATCCAGGCCGTCTGCAGAGCGCAGCCAGTCAGTATCCAGGCCCAGCTGCACTGCCAGCTCTTCATTGAGGACTACGAGCTTAGGATCCGGTTGTTCTTCGCCGTGGGTTGCCGCCACAAATTCCGGCAGGTGATCGGCATAGTCGTGGTGTAGGTGCATTTTAGACCTCCAATTGTCCTTGCACGCGGATGTGGACGCGGCCACCGACCCAAATATCGGTGCCGTCATCGTGGATAAAGACCTCGCCGTTTCTTCCCAGCTGGCTGCCCTGGCAGGCGGTGTAGCGGGCGGGAACCAGCCCGCGCGAGCGCATGAATTGCGCGGCCCCGCCGTTGAAAGAGCCGGTGACGGGATCCTCGAATTCTGCGGTAAACGCGCGCACTTCATAGGCAGCGGAGCCCGCGTCTGCGGCGCTATCACGCATTCCCACCACGCCCACCTTGGGACGAGTGGCAGCGGGCTGAACCGCGCGCACGGCCGCGGCATCGCGCAGCTGTATAAGCCGCCAGCCGGGCCCATTATCCACCCAGGCGGAATCAAGGACGTCTGCTTCCGAGATATTCAATCCCGCACAGGCCTCTGCAAGCTCAGCACTGCTCAGTGGCCCACTAGCGCGCAGAGGCGGGGCGGCAAAAGAATAAATACCCTCGTTCTCGCGCACGGAGACCAACCCCACCCCGCATTCCTGCACTATGGTGCCTTCCTTCTGAGGTTCATTGCTGAGCGCCCGCCAGATGGCGGCGCTACCCAAGGTGGGGTGGCCGGCGAAATCAAACTCCTCGTGCGGGGTAAAAATGCGCACGCGATAGTCCGCCGCGGGATCGGTGGGCTCGAGCAAGAACGTGGTTTCAGAAAAATTGGTCCAGTGCGCGATGGCCTGCATCTGTTGCGTCGAGAGCCCATCGGCATGGGCCACGACGGCGAGCGGGTTACCGGAAAACGCCGAGGTGGCAAAGACATCGACTTCAAAGAACTGGAGTTGCATGCCAGCCAGTCTAGTCAGCCCTGAGGATGAGGCCGGCGGGTTAGCTTCTGCGCTAGCCTTGCCCTTATGTCTAAGCTTTGGCCGGATCGTCTGCGCGACTGGATTGGCCCGCCGTGGCGAATCCTCATCCCCGTGTTCTTCGGCGTGCTTTTGCCCAACGCCGCGAACTTTTTGCACACCGATTCACCCTTCCAGGCCATCGTGGCGGTCTTGTACACCGTCGGCATTCCGCTCGCGCTGTGGCTGCATCCCAAGCTGCAAGAAAAGTCCATTTTCTTCATCGCCGGCACCATGACGTTGTGCATTTTTACGCCCTTGGCCTCCCTGGCGAACTTCCACGCCCCGATTTTCGCCTACACGGCTTTTCTCATTGGCACGCACTCGCGCAAGCGCTTGCGCTATATCTGGCTTGCATGGATTGCCCTGGGCTCCCTGGCGGGAACCACCGCAAGCCTGTTTGGTGAAAAGGTCTTCGCGGGCAGCGATATCGGCTTGGGCGATGCGACCATGAGCCCGCTGCTTGCCTATGCCGGCACGGTCTTGCTCGGCTGGCCGGTCCTCGGCTTTTTCTACTTGCTCGGCACCAATAACCGGAAGCGCCGGGAGGGCCAACAGCTGCTCATCGAGCGCGCGGAGATGGCCGGCGCCGTGGAGCGCAACCGCATCGCCCGCGAGATGCACGATATCGTCGCCCATAACCTCGCCGGGGTCATTGCGCTTGCCGATGGCGCCCGGTTCGCCGCCGCAAAAGACCCCAAGGTAGCCACGGAGGCGCTCGATACCATCGCCTCCACCTCCCGCGAATCCCTAAAACAGATGCGTAGCCTGCTATCCGTCTTGCGCGAAGAAGACGCGCGCGGGGAAACCAAAGCCCCAGGCACCTCAGACATCGCAGGCCTATTTTCGGAGGCCCGGCGCGCCGGCTTCGATATCACCGTTTACGGCATGGAAAAGCTACCCGCCGATAGCGACGAGCTTTATCAATTCACCATCTACCGCATCGTGCAGGAGATACTGACGAATATGCTGAAATACTCGAGCCAGAACAGGGGAACTCTGCGCTTTCGCAGCGATAAGTCGACGCTCACTATCGAAGGGTACAACCCCATGGCGCAGCCGGACGAGGACCACAGTCCCGGCTATGGGCTCATCGGGATGGAAGAGCGTGTGAAGGCCTATGGTGGCAGTGTGTCCACCAAGGCCGAGGATGAAACGTTTGCAATCACCGTGGAGATACCGCATGTCTAATCCGGAACAGGAACCTGAGCCCATTCGCATTGCGCTTGTCGATGACCAACCGCTCCTGCGCGCCGGGTTCGCCATGCTGATTGGCTCGCAGGAGGATATGAGCGTGGTCTGGCAGGCCTCCGACGGCGATGAGGTACTGGACCTGGCGCGGCAAGAGCCCGTCGATATCATCCTCATGGACGTGCAGATGGCGCGGGTCAATGGCATTGCGGCCACGGAGGAAGTGCTCCCTGAATTCCCAGATACCAAGGTCATCATGCTGACCACCTTCGATGATCACAACTTTGTCCACGGCGCAATCTCTGCCGGGGCATCCGGATTCTTGCTCAAAGACGTCGAACCCGAGGAGCTGCTCTCAGCCATTCGCACCGTGCACTCAGGCGAGGCCGTGCTCTCACCGCGCATTACCGCTCAGGTGCTCCAACAAGTCCGCAGCGAGGAGGGTGGGGACAGCAGGAAGGCGCACTCGGCTGCGCACACCGCTGCGGATGCACAGCCAGGCGCCACCACCGCGACGGCTCCGCCGTCCGCGGAACTTACCCCGCGCGAGATGGATATTTTAAGGCTTATGGCGCTGGGGTATTCCAATACCGAAATCTCTGAAGAGGAGTTTGTCTCTATGGCAACGGTCAAGACCCACGTGCGCCACGTGCTGACCAAGACCGGGTCGCGCGACCGCGTCCAGGCCGTGCTGTATGCCTATACCCATGGGGTGGTCACCGTGGAAGAGCTGCTTTCTCATCCCCAGGGATGAACGGCTAAATCCGCCTCGAGGATGGTTACATCGCGCCGGGAAAACGACACGATAAAACCATGCTCACAGTCACACAGCTTTCCAAGAAGTACGGTTCCTTTACAGCAGTAGACAACCTCTCCTTTGAGGTTCCCGATGGCCAAGTCACCGGGTTCTTGGGGCCCAATGGCTCCGGCAAATCCACCACGATGCGCATGTGCGTGGGGCTAGAAAATCCCACCTCCGGCACCGCTACATTCGATGGCACCCCATTTCGCGAACTACCCGATCCCGCCTCCACGGTGGGCACCTTGCTTGATGCCAATTGGTTCCATCCCGGCCGCAGCGCCCGCGCGCACCTACGTTATATGGCGGCGCTGCAGGGGGTATCGATGGATCACGTCGATGACACCCTGGAGCGCGTTGGGCTCGGAAAGGTGGCGAAAAAGCGCATCGGGGGTTATTCGCTTGGCATGAAGCAGCGCCTCGGCCTTGCCTGCGCCATGATGGGAGAACCTAAGCACTTGCTTCTCGATGAACCTGTCAACGGCCTCGACCCCGAGGGCGTTCACTGGATGCGCGACCGCATCCGGGAATTCGCCGCTGGGGGATGCTCCGTGCTGGTTTCTTCCCACCTGTTGTCAGAAATGCAGCTGACGGCGGACCGCCTGGTGGTCATCGGCAAGGGCAAGCTCGTTGGCGAAGGAACGGTAGAAGAATTCGTCAATGCCTCCGGTGCCGCCACCGTGGAGGTCGTGGTGGACCAACCAGAAGAACTGGCCCGCTTGCTGCACGGTTCGCAGGCACAAACCTCCTTCGATGGGGAAGTGCTGCGCATTACCGGCCTAGACCGCGATGAGGTCGGCCAATTGTGCTTTGACCACCGCATCCGCATCAGCAGCCTTGAGGTCAAGCACCCCTCCTTAGAAGACGCCTTCCTTGGCGCTACCGCAGATCACCTGGATTACCGCTCCGCATAACTCGCTTAAGAAAGGCAGATGACGAGCCATGAGTACCATCGTTTCCGAATCCTGCAAGATATTTTCCCTGCGCTCTACGTGGGTCTACCTCGCTATCATCACCGTTGGGCTAACAGCCGCCAACGTGCTGATGGGAGCTCTCCGCACTGACGACAGCGCCCTCCAATCCTCCGATCTAGCCATCGGCGCCATCTTTGCCGTGGTCATCATGATCTTTTCCTCGGCCACGCTAGTCGGCGGAGACCTACAAAAAGGCACCGTAGCCTGGAGCTACCTATCTACCAATCGGCGCCTGCAGGTGCTTTCGAGCCAAATCCTCGTCATTACCGTGGCCAACGTCGCCGCCGCGGGCCTGGCCGGCGTCCTCGGAATGTTGTTTAACGCTGCGCTCGGCAGCTCGTATGACTTCTCCAGCTTCGTGCACTACCCGGATAACGCCGTGTTTCTGTTTACCTTTATGGAATACATCGTCTATACCCTGCTGGCCACCAGCCTGGCTTATATCCTGCGCAGCGGCACCTTTGCGGCCATGCTGCTCATTATCGAATACTTCGTCATCGAAAGCGTGCTGACCTCGATGGACATGGGCTGGGCCAAAATCATCCTGCAGATTTTTCCCGATGCCAACCTGCGCACCTTCTTTCAAGGCCAAGACACCTTCGGGCTCATGGCCCCGCAATGGGCATCCGGAGTCATCGTCTTGGCCATGGTGGTAGCGGTCCTCGGCGGGGCCGCGGCCGTCCAGCGACGCCGCGCCGTGGTCTAGGCTCCCCGCGGACACTCACACCTTATGGGGATACGACGAGGGTAAGCTCCCTTGAGCCGTGCGGTGGTTCTTCTACCGTCATGCCGGCAGCGCGCGCAATAGCGGCGACATCGGCGGCGCTGAAGGCATCGGCAGGCGAAAGCGCCAGCTCCCGGGCCAACAGGCCTTTATAGTGCTTATTAAAGTGGCTGACCACTTTGCGCGAGCCATCCGGCTGCACGCTTTCTACCCGCACCGTCACGGCCGAAGGCAGCCGGCCCAGTTGCTGGTAGGTGCCCGAGCGCAGATCCACAACCAGCTCATCGATGTTTTCTAACGCCTGCGTTACCTGCTTGCCCCAATAAGACTTCATGGTGCGACCGCCCAGCTTGGTACCGCCCGATAAGCGGTAATGGGGGATAGGGTCGTCCGCGCGCAGGAGCCCGAAGAGGGCATCGCCAATAGCAAGGCGTTGCCATGAGGGAAGGGTGGATGCAGAAAGTGCATCAAAAAGCACGCCAGTATAGCGCTCGAGTGCCGGCATGGTGGGGGTGGTAAAAAGCTGATTGTTCGATTCAGCCTCACTGCGTAGCTTCTCCGAGAGCTTAAGCACAACCATCGCCTCATCGATGGGAAGAGACTGCAGCTCAGCAGCGATTTCGCGCCGGGTATCGCTTAGTTCGGGAAAAGATAGGTTGGCAAAATCAAGCGGCTTTCCCGTGCCGCCATGAGCCTTGGTTTCTGAAGGAGGGAGGACAATGAGCATATAGATAGGGTAGCGATGTATATTTTGACCATGATTACCCGCCTTTCTGAACTATTTCTCCGCACCCTTCGTGAGGACCCAGCCGATGCCGAGGTCCCCAGCCACAAGCTGCTGGTGCGTGCCGGTTATGTGCGCCGCGTCGCGCCGGGCATTTATACCTGGCTGCCGTTGGGGCTGCGCACCCTGCGCAAGATTGAAGACGTAGTACGCCAAGAAATGGACGCCATAGGCGGGCAAGAGATGCTGTTCCCGGCGCTGCTACCGCGCGAGCCCTATGAAAAGACCAACCGTTGGGTGGAATACGGTCCCAACCTATTCCGGCTGCAGGACCGCAAGAACGCGGACTTGCTGCTGGGCCCCACGCACGAGGAAATGTTTGCCAATGCCGTTAAGGACATGTACTCCTCGTACAAGGATTTCCCAGTCACGCTGTATCAAATTCAAACCAAGTACCGCGATGAGGAACGTCCCCGCGCCGGGGTGCTGCGCGGGCGCGAGTTCGTGATGAAGGATTCCTACTCCTTCGATATGAACGATGAGGGCCTCGATTCCTCCTACGCCCGCCACCGCAAGGCGTATCAAAATGTTTTTGACCGCTTGGAAATCGATTACGCCATTTGTAAGGCCACTTCTGGGGCGATGGGCGGATCCGCCTCCGAGGAGTTCTTGGCAGTTTCTGAGGTGGGCGAAGACCTTTTTGTTCGCTCTACTGAGGGCGATTATGCAGCCAATGTAGAGGCGGTCGTGACCCAAGCGCCCCCAGAAAAGGACATCGCGGGCCAGCCGGCGGCAAAGGAATACCGGACCCCGGATGCCGCCACCATTGAAGCGCTTGTGCACTGGGCGAAGACCGAGGACATTGCGGTCGACGGTCATGAGGTTCGGGCCACAGATATCCTCAAGTGCGTCATGGTGGAGGTAACCCACCCGGCGCTAGAGGATTATGAAGAGAAGAAGGAATTGGCGGCCGTGCTGATTCCGGGCGACCGCGAACTAGATCCCAAGCGCCTTGAAGCGGCCTTGGAACCGGCAGAGTTCAGCCTGGCAAGCGATAAGATTTACGCGCAATACGATTTCTTGGAGCAGGGCTTTGTGGGCCCTCGCGTGCTGAATTCCAATGGCGTGAAGGTCTTTGCCGATCCCCGCGTGGTCAAGGGATCTTCCTGGATCACCGGCGCCGATGCACAAAGCTGCTACGTCGTGGGCTGCGTGGCAGGCCGCGATTTCCACGTCGATGAGTTTGTGGAAGCGGCCGAGGTTAAAGAGGGCGATCCCGCACCAGATAACCAGGGCACCTTGGCTTTGCAGCGCGGCATCGAGCTGGGCCACATCTTCCAGTTGGGCCGGAAGTACACCGAGGCTTTTGACGTGCAGATTCTTGATGAAAACGGGAAGCGCGCTATTCCCACAATGGGCTCTTATGGTATCGGCATCTCCCGCATGCTGGCCGTGCTGGCAGAGCAGCGCCACGATGATAAGGGCCTGAATTGGCCGGTTGCGGTGGCGCCGTACCAGGTGCACGTGGCGGTGGCGAATAAGGATGCAGCGGCCATGGAGGCCGGCGATAAGTTGGTAGAAGAGCTGTCCCAGGCGGGCCTTGAGGTGCTTTTCGATGACCGCCCTAAGGTCTCTCCAGGCGTGAAGTTCAAGGATGCAGAGCTGCTCGGCATGCCGTTTGTGGCCATCTTGGGACGCGCCTTCAAAGATGGCATCATCGAGCTGCGCATCCGCGGGCAGGAAACGCTGGAGGTCCCAGCGGAGAAAATCGTGGATAAACTCCTCGAGTTGGTGCGGGCTTAGCTCAAAGCACCGCGCCAAGGCCCAGCGCTCATAAGCAGCGGCAAGGTATCGTGGGGAAGCATGAGACTTAATAAGAAGGTGCTTCCCACGGCTCTTATCGCCATGGGAGCGTTGCATTTCCTACGCGCGAAGAATTTCGAATCCATTGTGCCGCCGCAGCTGCCGGGCTCGCCGCGGTTGTATAACTTTGCCTCCGGCGCCTGGGAAATAGCTACGGGCTGTTTGCTTACCGATCGCGCCACCCGCGAATCCGGCGGCGCGTCAGCCGCGGCGCTATTTCTTGCCGTGTGGCCGGCGAATATGTACCACGCCTGGATCGAGCGCGACGCAGGATGGCCGAAGAAGCTTTATCACATCATTCGGCTGCCGCTGCAGATTCCGTTGATTCGCTACGCATGGAAGATTGCGCAGGGTAGGGCATAAAACCAAAAAGAACCGACTCCCCTGTTTTCCCGGGCAATAGGGTCCGAGAAGAATACCGGGGGGAGTCGGTTGTCTGCGTGATGCCGCGCTGGCGGCGGCATCACGCTACCGCTGTGGGAGGAAGCCGATTAGCCAGCCACGGGGCCGCCGCAATTAGGCCATGCGCCAGCACCCTGGGTGGCAAGAACGTTTTCAGCGATTTCGATCTGCTGTTGCTTGGTGGCTTGATCAGCGGTAGGCGCGTACTGGGTGCCGCCGCTACCGGCCCAGGTTTGCTGCGAGAACTGCAGACCGCCGTGGTAGCCATTGCCGGTGTTGATGTGCCAGTCACCGCCGGACTCGCACGCGGCGACCTGGTCCCACGCGCTTTCCGGGGCGGCGTTGGTGGCAGGGGCGGCAATGCCCGCGATGCCCAACGTAGCTGCGGCCATAGTGAGCAAAGTCTTCTTCGTACGCATTGAGAAAGCACTCCTTCTCATTGTGTTTTTGGGGCTTGTGGTATCTCCACCAAGCACGTAATCCACCAAATTACGTAAGGGCCGAACGAATTATCAATGAATATCGGCCTATAACTCGCTGACTTTTCTCTGCCCGCCGAACAGTGAATATTCAGGTAGACACGGTGGGTCAATACTCGAAGCTATGCGGCCTTGGCTTCGGCGGCGATGCCGATTAACCAGTTCAGCCACTCCTGGTTTGGGCTTTCTTGTTGTGCGGCAGCCACCGCAGCCGCGTGCCACTTGTCTGCGTCTAGTTCAACCAAGGTATCGAGGAAGGCTGCAGCGGAGTCCGCATCGCTGGGAAGCGTGGCTGCGCCGGAAGAATAGGCAGGCTCCGGCTGGGGAGCCTCGCCATTCTGGCTAAGCGCCTCTTGCAGTTGGTCGATGCGGCGGTGATGGAGGCTTAAGAGCTTATCGATGCGCCCCTCGGCAGCAGGATCGCTATAAGCCCGAGCGAAATCCAGGCCAAAGATCTGCTCGTATTCCCACTGCAACAAAGCAGCCGCGCTCTCGCGGTGTGGCTGGGAGAGCGTGGGAATATCGGGGGCATCGCCAGGCAGCCAGGCATTAAGCGTGATGGCCTGTTGCGTGACTATGGGCCGCGACTCAGAACTGACCTCATCGGCGGCTTCCGTTGTGGCAGAGGCGGCTTCTTCTAGCAGCTGGGAGGAATCTGTGGCAGGTGGTGCCTGCGTCGGGCGTTCCACCTCACAGCTGTGTGGGACGTTTCCTTGGTCATCGGTGCCGCAGAGGCGCGCAATCTCCTCATACAGCGCATCGGCCTGCGAGCTGCGCATATCCGCGGCCGCATCATCGACGCCCTGGAGGGCGAGGCTATCGCTCGCGGCGGCCACGGCGAGGCGCTCGAGCGCGTCTTCTGGGCGCGGGCCAAAATAGTCGACGACGGAATCGACTGCGGAACAGCCCGCGAGGGCGGGCAGCGCGGCAGTCGAGGCTACACAGGTTAAAGCAATACGTCGGCGGTTCACCCAAAAGACTGTACCTCGAAGGACGTAGGCTAGTGGGCATGGCTTTCCCAGATGCACAACAATTAACTGATTTGCTCCAACCTCGCCTAGAAGCCCGCGGGCTGGACGTGGAGGATATTAAAACCACCAAGGCGGGAAAGAAATCACAGGTCATCATCCGCATCGATGGCGATAGGCGGCCCAGCTCTGACGTATTGGAGGAAGTCTCCGACGATATTTCAGCCTTCTTCGATGAAAAAGAGGCGGCGGGCGAGCTGAATTTTGGCGCCGGATATACATTGGAGGTCTCTACCCCCGGTGTGGATTTGCCGCTGACCGCACCGCGTCACTGGCGCCGCAACAAGGGGCGGAAGGTGACTTTTAACCGCGGCGACGACACGAGCCACACCGCGCGCATCGG
The DNA here is from genome assembly GCF_040225675.1 of Corynebacterium sp. KPL2680. Taxonomy (NCBI): domain Bacteria; kingdom Bacillati; phylum Actinomycetota; class Actinomycetes; order Mycobacteriales; family Corynebacteriaceae; genus Corynebacterium; species Corynebacterium sp. KPL2680. The sequence continues at coordinate 97,093 of NZ_JBEHFM010000005.1, read as the reverse complement.
CGCGCTCAACGCGGACGAAGATGCCGTTGTCCTTATCACCTCTGAAAAAAACGAGGTGCATACAGAAGTGGAGCGATTGGAAAACATTGCCCACGCAGTGGTAGAAATTGAGTTTGCACAGCCATCACAGCGTGAGTTAGACGCCGTGCACCAGCCATTTGCAGAAGCCGAGAGTTAACCGGCAATCGAGAGGATAGACAAGTGAATATTGATCTTGAGGCACTTCGTACCATCGAATCCGAACGGCAGGTCCCCGTCAATGACCTGTTGGAGTCGATTGCAAGTGCCTTGTTGTATTCCTACCTGGATTACCGCGAATCCACCGCGGAGAGCAAGGCCGAAGGCACCAAGTCCCGAGTAGACATCGACACCACCACCGGTGCCGTCAGTGTCATCGTTACCGAGCGCGACTCCGAAACCGGGGAGGTAACCAGCGAGTACGATGACACCCCGGATAACTTTGGCCGCGTGGGTGCACGCGCCGTGCGCGAAGCCATCTTGCGCAAGCTGCGCGAGGCCGAAGCCGAGCGCACTTTTGATTCCTATTCGGAGCTTAGCGGGCGTGTAGTCAGTGGCATCGTCCAGCGCGATGCGCGTGCCAATGCCCGCGGCATCGTTGTGGTCCAGCTCGGTTCCGAGTTGGAATCGCAGGACGGAATCTTGCTTCCCGCAGAACAAATCCCCGGAGAGAAGCTGCAGCACGGTGACCGCATCAAGGCTTATGTGGTGGGGGTAAACCGCAATGGCGCCAATGTGCAAATCAACTTGTCCCGGACCCATCCGGAGCTAGTGCGCGGGCTTTTTGAACTGGAAGTTCCGGAAGTTGCGGATGGCAGCGTGGAAATGATCGCCATCGCCCGCGAAGCTGGGCACCGCTCCAAGGTCGCTGTTATTGGCCACGCTAAAGGCCTCAACGCCAAGGGCGCGTGCATTGGCCCGCGCGGTCAGCGCGTGAATAACATCATGCGCCAGCTCGGTGGGGAAAAGATCGACATCATTGATTACAGCGAGGATCCCACCGTATATGTGGGCAATGCTTTGGCCCCCTCCAAGGTGATCAAGGTGACCGTGCTCGATAGCGAAGAGCAGGTGGCGAGAGTTATCGTCCCTGACTACCAGCTGTCCCTTGCCATTGGTAAGGAAGGCCAGAACGCGCGCCTAGCCGCCCGTTTGACCGGCTGGAAGATCGATATTCATTCAGACGCGGACGCGAATTAAGGAAATGCGGATAAATAGCGTAGGCTAGTAAACGGCCCAGATGCAGAAAGGGACATGCAGACGCAGCGAAAGTTAAGGAGTTCGATGTCGCAGACTCAACGGCTTCGTACTTGCATCGCTACGCGTCGCCGCATGCCCGATACGGAGCTGCTGCGGGTGGTCATTGATGCCAATGATCCTCAAGGCAGCCGCGCGGTGGTGGATCCATTCCGGCGGCTTCCCGGCCGCGGCGCATGGATTAGCCCCACGCTTTCTGCACTCGAGCTAGCTGAGCGCAAACATGCTTTCAAGCGCGCGCTCCGCACGTCCGCATCCGTGGACACAGGTCAGGTACGTAGATACTTGGAAGCACAGTACGAAAATGTACAGGGCGAAAAAGTACCGTGTGCGGAACAAGCTGCACAAGATTCGTACACACCAGAGTTAAAAAGGAAGACCGAACACTGATGAGCGAACAACGATGAAGCATCAGCGATGAAAGTCCAGAACGTTTAACTAGGAGTCAGGCCAGTTTTTCGCGGCCTTGGCTCCTAGGCGATACCAAGAGGAGACAAGTGCCCGGAAAGCTACGTGTTCACGAGTTGGCAAAACAGCTCGGAGTAACCAGCAAGGAACTGCTCGCCACCCTGAAAGAACAAGGCGAGTTCGTGAAAACCGCATCCTCGACCATCGAACCACCGGTGGTCAAGAAGATGCGTGCTCACTATGAAGCACAGTCCGGTGGCGATGCCACCGAAGCTAAGGCAGACAAGGCTGAGAAAACTGCCAAGCCCGCTAAGCCCGGTCAAGGCAGCGCCAAGAAGCAGGCATCGCCTGCGCCAAAGCCAGGCGCTGGCGCACAGGGCGGAGCGAAATCCGCTGCGCCTAAGCCCGGCGCACCGAAGCCAGGGGCACAGGCACCGAAGCCATCCGACGCTGCGCCGAAGCCAGGCGCAGGGTCCGCTAAGGCTGCCCCCAAGCCTGGTAAGGCAGCACCAAAGCCGGGCGCTGCCGCTGGCAAGCCAGCACCGAAGCCCGGCCAAGGTGCACCGAAGCCAGGTCAAAACGCAGGCCAAGGCGATGCCAAGAAGTCGGGCGAGCGTCCGACCCCAGGCAACGCCATGCCGCGACCGATGCCTAAGCCCGGTGGATCCCGCCGCGTTGCCAATAACCCATTTTCCACGGGTGGCGGCGATAACCGACCAGGCCCACGTCCCGGTGGCTCCAAGGGCCAGCGCGGCGGCAACCGGCCTGGCGATAACCGCGGTGGAAAGCGCGGCGGCCGCAACGAGGGCGGCACTAACCGTCAGGGCCAGGATCAGAATCAAGGCCAGGGTGGCGGCGGTGGACGTCGTCCGTCGCCAGCCATGATGCCTTCGCATCCGAACCCTGCCTCGATGCCCTCCAAGGCACCGAGCGGTGGTGGACGCGGCGGCCGCGGTCGAGGTGGTCACGGCGGACCTGGTGGTCCAGGCGGCCCAGGCGGCGGTCGTCCCGGCGGTTTCCGCGGTGGACGCGGTGGGCGTCGCGGCGGCACCGCTGGTGCATTCGGCCGTCCAGGTGGCGCACCACGCAAGGGCAAGAAGTCGAAGCGGCAAAAGCGCCATGAGTTTGAAGAGCAGCAGAAGCACGTCGTAGGCGGCGTCCGCTTGCCAGATGGCAAGGGACAGACCGTCCGCCTGCGCCGCGGCGCTTCGCTGTCTGACTTCGCGGAGAAGATCGGTGCCGATCCAGCAGCATTGGTACAGGCACTGTTCAACCTTGGTGAAATGGTCACCGCAACCGCATCCGTATCGGAAGATACGCTGCAGCTGCTCGGTGACGAGATCAACTACAAGGTAGAAGTCGTCTCCCCAGAAGACGAGGACCGCGAGCTGCTCGAGTCCTTCGACCTGCAATTCGGCGAGGATGAAGGCGGCGAAGAGGCCCTCGAACACCGCCCTCCAGTCGTCTCCGTCATGGGTCACGTTGACCACGGTAAGACCCGCCTGTTGGATACCATCCGTAAGACCAATGAGGCAGCCGGTGAGGCCGGCGGTATTACCCAGGGAATCGGTGCTTACCAGACCACGGTTGACGTGGATGGCGAGCGCACCATCACATTCCTGGATACCCCTGGTCACGAGGCCTTTACCGCCATGCGTGCCCGCGGTGCGAAGTCTACTGACTTGGCCATCTTGGTAGTCGCCGCCGATGACGGCGTCATGCCACAGACGGTTGAGGCCATCAACCACGCCAAGGCTGCCGATATCCCGGTGGTCGTGGCCGTGAACAAGGTGGATAAGCCGGAGGCGCAGCCGGAAAAGATCCGTGGCCAGCTCACGGAGTACGGCCTGGTGCCTGAAGAGTACGGCGGCGATACGATGTTCGTGGACATCTCTGCTAAGCAGGGCCAGAACATCGACCAGCTGCTGGAATCTGTCATCCTGACTGCCGATGCCGCCCTCGAGCTCACGGCTAACCCAGAGATGGATGCCCAGGGTGTGGCCATCGAAGCTCACTTGGACCGCGGTCGCGGCCCGGTGGCTACGGTCATCGTCCAGCGCGGTACGCTGCACGTCGGCGATTCCATCGTGGTAGGCGATGCACACGGTCGCGTGCGCCGCATGCTCGATGAGTTTGGTGAGGACGTCAAGGAAGCCGGTCCTTCCCGCCCGGTACAGGTGCAAGGCCTGTCCGGCGTTCCAGGTGCTGGCGATAACCTGCTCGTGGTTGATGATGACCGCGTGGCCCGCCAGATTGCTAACCAGCGCGATGCTCGTAAGCGTTCTGCCTTGCAGGCAAAGCAGCGCAAGCGCGTGTCCCTGGAGGATCTGGACAAGGTATTGCAGGAGACTTCGACCCTCAACCTCATTCTCAAGGGCGACAACGCCGGCTCCGTCGAGGCGCTGGAAGATGCCCTGTTGGACATCAAGACCGAGGACGAAGTCGAGCTCAACATCATCGACCGCGGTGTTGGTGCCGTAACGGAGACCAATATTTCGTTGGCCGCCGCTTCCGATGCCGTCATCATTGCGTTCAATGTTCGCTCGGAGGGCAAGGCCACGGAGATCGCTACCCAAGAGGGCGTGGATATCCGCTACTACACGGTTATCTACAAGGCCATCGAGGAAGTCGAGGCCGCTCTCAAGGGCATGCTCAAGCCGATCTACGAGGAGCGCGACACCGGTGCGGCCGAAATCCGCGCCCTGTTCAAGTCCTCCTCGGTGGGTACCATCGCCGGTTGTATGGTCACCGAAGGCAAGGTTGTCCGCAACGGCAAGGTTCGCCTGCTCCGCGATAACAACGTGGTTACTGCCGATGCCAAGATCGAGTCCCTGCGTCACGAAAAGGACGACGCTACTGAGATCAAGGCCGGCTATGAGTGCGGTATGGTGCTGTCCTACCCGGATATCCAGGTAGGAGATATCATCCAGGCTTATGAAGAAGTCGAGGTACCGCGCGACTAGTCGCTGCTAGTTTCGGCCCGCTGTGCGTGCCCACCTCAAGATTCTTTCTCCCCGGAGGGAGATCGCGAGGTGCGGCAGGTAGAGCGGGCCGTTTCGCGTTTTCGCATGTGAGGTTTTCAAGCGGTTTCCATTGGGTGCGGTGAGTAACTAAACTGGTGGTTTCTGATACCGCGACACGGTAATTTAGGAATAAATTTTTCCCCTTTAGCTTGGAGGTTCTCATGGTCGATCACGCACGCGCGGCGCGGCTAGCAAAACGAATTCAGGAAATCGTGGCTAGTGCGATTGAGCTGCAGATTAAGGATCGCCGCTTGGAGATGGTCACCGTGACCGATACACGCGTCACCGGTGATTTGCACGACGCTACCGTCTTTTACACGGTGCGTGGCCACGATATCGATGCGGAACCCGATTATGACCAGGCTGAGGAAGCACTCAAGCGCGCGAAGGGACAGTTGCGCAAGATCGTTGGCGATCAGTTGTCCGTTCGCTTTACCCCAACCCTTGCTTTTGAGCTCGATACCGTCCCGGAAGCCTCCGCGCACATGGAAGAGCTCTTGGCGCGCGCTCGGGCTCGCGATGAGGAGCTAGCAAAATTGAAGGAAAACGCTAAGCCCGCGGGCGAGGCCAATCCGTATAAAACCTCCGATGAAGACGAGGCTTAAGTGACCCGCAAGGAATATCAGGACGCAGTCGATGCCATTTCTGGCGCGCAAAGCATCTGTATTATCACTCACTTGCGCCCGGATGCCGATGCCATTGGTTCAGCCACGGCGTTGCTCTTAGCCGTGCAACAAAGTGGGAAAGAAGCCTGTGCGGTCATTGGCCAGGACAAGGACTTTGCGCCTAATCTTTACTCCATTCCCGGCGCAGATCACGTTAAGGTCATGCGGGAGCTCCCGCAGGGATATGACCTTTATGTCACCGTGGATTGTGGGTCGATCGATCGCACTGGTTTGTTTTCTGCAGATATCGCCGAGCTGACAGAGGCAGGGCGCGTGCTGTGCATCGACCACCACTCGTCCAACCTCGGGTTTGGCTCAGTGAACTTGGTTGATTCAGAGTGCGAGTCCACCACGGTGGCCATATTGACCATCCTGGATATGCTGTCGGTGCAAATCGAAAGCAGCATCGCACACTGCCTGTATGCGGGTCTTTTGACCGATACGGGTAGCTTCCGGTGGGGCAGGCCCGCCATGCACGATGTGGCCACGCGCTTGATGCGCTATGGCCTGGATACCAAGCAGATTGCCACGGATCTGCTCGATGCCACGACTCCAGATGATCTGCAGATGGTCGGCCGCGTGCTTGCAGGACTGCGCATTGAACATGCTGGTGAAATGGGTGTGGGCATCCTCGTTGCAGGCTTGGCCGATATCGAAGGTCATTCGGATTCCGCAGTCGAGTCCCTAGTAGATTTCGTGCGTGCCCTTGAAGGCACCGAATTGGGTGTGGTCTTTAAGGAACAGTCGCCTGGGATATGGGCGGTATCGCTGCGTTCGACTACGATCAATTGCGCCGCCTTGGCAACCCAATTTGGTGGCGGCGGGCATATTCCCGCTGCTGGGTACATGACATCGGGAAGCGAAGAACGAATCGTCGCGGAGCTGGTGAGTGCCATCGATGAGCACTAGGCAGTCAACCCCCACGACAGTAAGCGCACGCGAGGTCTTCGGCCTCGCGTTTCCTGCGCTTGGAGTCCTGGCCGCGATGCCGCTCTACCTCTTGCTCGATACCGCAGTGGTGGGGCGCCTGGGTGCCCAGGAATTGGCTTCGCTCGCCGCGGCAACCACGATCCATACCGTGGTGACCACGCAGCTGACCTTCCTGTCCTATGGCACGACGGCTCGCTCGTCTCGCCTTTTTGGCGCTGGTAAGCGCGCCGAGGCAGTGGCAGAAGGTGTGCAAGCAACCTACGTGGCCCTGGGCGTTGGTGGGCTTTTAGCCCTCATCATGTGGATCTTCGGCGGTGTTTTTGCCCAGTGGCTTACCGGGGATCCTACGACTGCGGCCGGAACTGCACTGTGGCTGCGGATCGCTGCACTGGCGATTCCCGTAACGTTGGTGGAAATGGCCGGAAATGGCTGGATGCGCGGTGTGCAAAATACCAAGAAGCCGCTCTATTTCACCCTTGCCGGAATGATTCCCGGAGCCATTGCCGTACCCGCATTCGTGTATTGGTGGGGCCTTGCCGGGTCTGCCATTGCCACCGTATTGGGGATGAGCATTATCGCGAGCCTCTTCGTGCGCGAGCTGTATAAACAGCACGAAGGTTCGTGGAAATTTCGGTGGCACATCGTGCGTAAACAGTTGATCTTGGGCCGCGACCTTATCTTGCGCTCCGCTAGCTTTCAGGTGGCCTTTCTAACTGCAACGGCCGTGGTATCCCGCGTGGGCACGGCCGCGTTGGGCGGCCACCAAATCATGATGCAGCTGTGGAATTTCATGTCGCTGATTTTGGATTCCTTGGCCATTGCCGCTCAGGCCTTGACTGGAGCTGCCTTGGGCGCTGGTTCGGCGCGCCACGCGCGCAGCGTGGGAAGCAAGGTAGTGATGTATTCTACGATTTTCTCAGCCTTCCTCGCCTTGGTTTTCGCCGCTGGGGCCGGGTTCATTCCGCGCGTCTTTACATCCTCTCAGGAGGTCATCGATGCCATGAGCCAACCATGGTGGATCCTGGTCGGCATGGTCATCGCCGGTGGCGTGGTCTTTGCCCTGGACGGCGTTCTATTGGGGGCAGGGGATGCGGCATTCTTGCGCAGCCTGACTATTGCCTCGGTTCTTCTGGGATTTTTGCCCGGGGTGCTCCTCGCACATGCCATGGGCACGGGCCTTACCGGCGTGTGGTGCGGCTTGGCTGCATTCATTACTTTCCGCCTCATTGGCGTGGTCTACCGCTTCTATTCCATGAAATGGGCTGTAGTAGCAGAGTAGTACCTGCGCTACAGTGACTGTAACGAGTAGCAACAGCACTACAGATTTAACTACAGCGAGAGACTCCGTAACGATGATGAGCAAGGCGGGTGGGAGCGGTAATGCCAACGCTATGGGCAGTAGCAGACTTGCACGGCGCGATCCGTGAAAATTTAGCGCGCATTGCAGAACTTAACCCACCCGATCCGGCCGATTGGCTCATTGTGGCAGGCGATGTTGCAGAGCGCAGCGAGCTTATCCTGCGCATCTTGCGGGACTTGGCCGCGCGCTATGACACCGTCATTTGGGCACCAGGCAATCACGATTTATTTTCTCGTTCCCAAGACCAGTACAAGGGGCGCGAAAAATACGATTACCTGGTGGCCGCCTGCCGGGAAATCGGCGTTATCACCCCAGAGGACCCCTATCCGGCTTTTAATGGGATAACGATTGTGCCGCTTTTTACCCTGTATGACTACAGTTTCCGCCCACCGGGTACCTCGGTGGAAGAAGCGGTGCAGCAGGCACACTCTAAAAAGCTTGTCATGACCGATGAGGTAGCAATCGCTCCCTTCGTAGACGTGCGCGCATGGTGTTGGGACCGCTTGGCGTATTCCATTAAGCGTTTATCCCGAGTACAGGGCCCAACTATCTTGGTTAACCACTGGCCACTGGTGCAAGAACCTACGATGGTTCTGCGCTTTCCAGAGATTGCCCTGTGGAGCGGCTCGCGGCATACGCGTTCGTGGCCGCGACGGTACAAGGCAGAAGCTGTCATTTACGGCCACTTGCACATGCCTTCAAAGATGAATGTGGATGGGGTAGACCATATCGAAGTCTCATTAGGCTACCCGCGCGAATGGCGTAACCAGCCGCACCGTATCCCGTGGCCATACCCAGTTACTTCGACGTTTGGGGAGGTGAATTGATGTTATACCCCGACCTGTTCCCAGAAACTACCCGGTATTGCTATGTGCGTACGGATGCCCGCGAGTCCGACCTACTCAACTATGATCAGCTCGACCCTAAGGAACAGTCCATAGTCTCGCAGGCGGTCGATATCCGGAAGTCCGAATTTGGCGATGCCCGGTGGTGTGCGCACCAGGCCCTGCGCGAGCTGGGCTTTACAGGTACTAACCCGATTATGCGCGGAGAGCGGGGCATGCCGCTGTGGCCCGAAGGATTTATCGGATCCATGACGCATACGGAGGGCCTGCGCGCAGCGGTGGTGGCCTCCACTACGGATTTTCGCTCCATTGGCCTTGATGCGGAGCCGGCGCAGCGGCTGCCCGAACATGTGTTGACCATGATCGCCCGATCCGGGGAAATGCCGCAGCTGCCGCGCCTAGAAAAGGCGGGGGTGCACTGCCCAGACCGCCTGCTATTTTGCGCCAAGGAGGCCACCTATAAGGCGTGGTTTCCCATGACGCATCGGTGGCTCGATTTCGATCAGGCAGAAATCGATATCCGCGAAGATGGAACCTTTATTTCTTATATCCTGGCCCGCCCCACGCCAGTGCCGTTTATCACTGGCAAGTGGATCCTAAAGGGCGGTTATGTCGTGGTTTCCACGCTGGTTCCGGCCCTTGATTTCTCCGCCTAAACCGAACGTTCGCACTGGTCCCCTTGGTCTTCCCTCTAAGGCTCTGGTTTAGAGGGTAGACGGCCGCGCCACAAAGACCGTGGCCAACCTTTTTCCCTTCTCCTTAATGAGCGCGATGGCCTGGCCATTGGGGGCTACCGCCGCATGCACCCCGGATAGCCCGCGCGGCTCGAGCCATTTGCCCATCGCTAAAGCCGCGGCCTCGTCCTCGGTGACGGGCAGCACGGGGAAACTGCGCTTGAGTGCTTCGTCGAGGCTCAAGGACAGGCGGGGGTTTTCTGCGAGATCGTCGAGGAGGTGGGCATCGGCAAGCGCAAAGGGCCCCACCGTCGTGCGGCGCAGGGCGGTTAAATGCCCACCGACGCCAAGTGCCTCGCCCATATCGCGCGCCAAGGAGCGGATATAGGTGCCGGAGGAACACTCCACGGATACATCGATGTCTAGAAAATCGCCCTCGGTGCGCATGTCATGAATATCAAAACTGTGGACGGTGACCGGGCGGGCGGGGATATCTACCTCTTTTCCCTCGCGCACCAATTCATGCGCCCTTTTACCTTTGATCTTGATGGCGGAAACCGCGGCGGGCTTTTGCATAATCTCACCGGTCAATGTGGCAACCTCGGCCTCGATGGCGGATCGATCAAGCGCTGCTGCGGGCTTTTCCCAGCGAAATTCGCCCTCGGCATCATCGGTGGTGGTAGAAGCGCCGAGGCGAATGGTGGCCGAATAAGACTTGGTGGAAGCAACCATGTGCGCGAGGAATTTGGTGCCGCGTTCGATGCCAAGGACCAGCACCCCAGTTGCCATGGGATCTAAGGTGCCGGCGTGGCCGACCTTTTTGGTGTGAAAATACCTGCGTAGGCGGCTAACAACATCGTGAGAGGTCATGCCGGCAGGCTTATCAACAATGACAAGTCCGGAATGTGCGAGCGCATCAGTCATAGGGTACAAGTCTATGCTCTACGATGGATTACGTGGATATTTGTTACGGAATCGATGACATCCCCGCGGATGTGGGGCCGACCTCGGTAACCATTGGCGTCTTCGATGGCTTGCACCGCGGCCATCAACAGCTCGTTTCTGCCTGTGTGAAACACGCGCGGGCGAATAATCAGGTCCCCGTCATGGTGACCTTTGACCCGCACCCGGTCTCCGTTTTCTTGCCGGAGCGCGCGCCGCTGTCTGTGGTGAGTTTCGAGCGCAGGCTAGAGCTCGCGGAAGAAATGGGCATCGAGATGGTGCTTGTCATTGACTTCACCAAGGAACTAGAGGGCGTGGAGCCGCGCCCCTATGTGCGCGACCTCTTGGTGGGCAAACTCCATGCGCACCACGTGGTGGTGGGGGAGAACTTCACCTTTGGCGCTGGGGCCAGCGGCACCGCGGAAGCCATGCGGCAGCTGGGACAGGAGTTTGGATTTAGCGTCGATATCATCCCGCTCCTGGATGAAGACGGCGTGCAGATTTGTTCCACCTATATTCGCCAAAGCTTGTCCCGGGGCGCAATAGAATCGGCGAATTGGGCGCTTGGCCGGCACTTTACGGTCACTGGTCCTGTGGTGCGCGGTGCGGGGCGCGGTGGCAAGGAACTGGGATTTCCCACGGCTAATCAGTATTTCCCGGATACCGTAGCCATTCCCGCGGACGGGGTTTATGCCGGTTGGTTTATTGTGCATTCTGACTCGCCCCTCGATGGGGATATGCAGCCCGAAGTAGCCTATGCCGCGGCGATTTCCGTCGGTACGAATCCCACCTTTGGTGATGAAGAGCGGTCCGTGGAGTCTTTTGTCTTGGACCGCGATGCCGATCTTTATGGCTATGAGGCAACCGTGAAATTCGTGGGCCACCTGCGGGATATGGTGAAGTTTCATTCCGTCGATGAGCTTTTGGAAGCCATGGCCCAGGACGTCGCAGCCGCCCGCAAGGTGCTGGCTGCCGATGCTCGCGCGCAGGGCTGCAATAGCGAAGACTATTTCTTAAAGGAGAAGTAAATGAAGGCCATCCTCGATCTTGATACCGGCATTGATGATGCTTTGGCCTTGGCTTATGCCCTGGCCCACCCCGATCTTGAGCTCATCGGTGTGACGTGTACTTATGGCAACGTCACGGTGCCGCTGGCGGTGCGCAATACCCTGGCGCTGCTGGATTTGCTGGATAGGTCTGATATCCCGGTCTTTGCGGGCCGCAGCCCGGACGGTTTCCAGCCCAGCGAGATTTCCTCCTTCATCCACGGCCAGAATGGCGTGGGCGAGGTCGCGCTTAGCCCGTCCGGTAAGACCGAGGACACGCAGCCGGCCACGGATTTCCTCTTGCAGGCCGTGCGCGATTACGGTGATGACCTGGTCATTATTCCTACAGGTCCGTCGACGACCATCGCCCAGGCTATGCTTGCCGATACCACCTTTGCCGCCAACGCCCACATCGTCATGATGGGCGGAGCGCTGACCGTTCCTGGCAACGTCTCCGCGTGGGCAGAGGCCAATATTTCCCAAGACCCGGATGCCACCGATTACCTCTTCCGACACAGCCAAGATGTCACCATGGTCGGCCTTGATGTCACCTTGCGCACCCTCTTGACGGAAAAAGAAACCGCGCGCTGGCGGGAGACCGGAACGACCGCGGGCGAGGTTTTCGCCAATATGGTGGATTACTACATTCGCGCTTATGCCACCACGGCTCCCCACTTGGGAGGTTGCGGTCTGCACGATCCGCTGGCCGTGGCGGTAGCCGCAGATCCGTCGTTGGTAGAGGTCATCGAAATCAATATGAAAACGGATACGCAAGGCCCCACCCGCGGGCGCACCATTGCCGATGAAACCCGGCTGAGCCAGGAACCTACCGCGAAGGTGGCCGTGGGCGTGGACAACGAACGCTTCGTCCATGAATTCGTGGACTACCTCGAAGAACTTTTCCGGACGGTGGGCGCCAAGTAGTGCAGCGTTTTGATTTGCCGCGCTAATTGGCTGTAAGATGACGATTTGGCTTAGCGACTGTGGTTCACGACAGTTGCGGCACGCGGAGCTCGCCACGGCGGCGCTGCGCGTTGAAGAATAGTGTGGACTGAAATAAAGGAGAAATACTCATGGCATTGACCACTGAGAAGAAGGCCGAAATCCTCAAGGAGTACGGCCTGCACGAGACCGACACCGGTTCCCCCGAGGCACAGGTTGCCCTGCTGACCTCCCGCATCAATACTTTGACCGAGCACCTGAAGTTCCACAAGCACGATCACCACTCCCGTCGTGGTCTGCTGCTGATGGTTGGTCGTCGTCGTGGCCTGCTGAAGTACTTGGCAGAAAACAACGTGGATCGCTACCGTGATCTGATTTCCCGCCTGGGCCTGCGCCGCTAATTGCGACGCGGCTGCGGCCGAATTATTCCCCTTGCCTTGCGGCAAGGGGAATTAGTGGTTTTATTACCCACTTTATCCTTGTGAGGAGAGGGGCGTTTGTAATTGCCGTAGCTCAAAAGTACGGAATCTCTGTTAGAATTTTCACCGTTGTCAAAAACAATGTGGAAAAGGCGGCACCGACGATCGCCTAAAACATTCAAGGAGATTTACTAGATGAGCGTTCAGAACTCCGTAGAGTTCAATATCGATGAAGAATTCGGTATTACCGAAGCTATCGCTGTCCTCGACAATGGGGACTTTGGTACCCGCACCGTTCGTTTCGAAACCGGCCAGCTGGCCCGCCAAGCAGATGGTTCCGTAACCACGTACCTCGACGATGACACGATGCTGCTGGCCACCACGACTGCCTCGAACCAGCCGCGCGAGAACTTTGACTTCTTCCCACTTACCGTGGACGTGGAAGAGCGCATGTACGCAGCCGGCAAGATCCCCGGCTCCTTCTTCCGCCGCGAGGGGCGTCCCTCCACCGAGGCCATCTTGGCGTGCCGCCTCATCGACCGCCCGCTGCGCCCCACCTTTGTCAAGGGCCTGCGCAACGAAGTGCAGGTGGTCATCACCGTCCTGTCGCAGGACCCAGAAGAGTACTATGACGTCGTAGCCATTAACGGCGCGTCCGCAGCAACCCAGCTTTCCGGCCTGCCGGTCTCCGGCGCCGTCGGCGGCGTGCGCATGGCGCTCATCGCTGATGACAAGCACCCAGAAGGCCAGTGGGTGGCGTTCCCGAACCACGAGCAGCACGAGCGCGCGCTCTTTGAAATGGTGGTTGCAGGCCGCATCGTTACTAAGGGCCGTAAAGAAGACGTCGCCATCATGATGGTGGAAGCTGGCGCCGGCACCAACGTTGCTGAGCGCATTGCCGATGGCGCCCCGGCACCGCAAGAAGCCGCCGTCGCCGAGGGCCTCGAGGCAGCCAAGCCGTTCATTAAGACCCTGTGTGAGGCCCAGAACGGCCTTGCAGAGCGTACTGCCAAGGAGACCCAGGAGTTCCCGCTCTTCCCGGCTTATGAGGACGATGTCTTCGACGCCGTGGAAAAGGCTGCTTCCAAGAAGCTGGAGAACCTGCTGACCATCCCAGGCAAGCAGGAGCGCGACGAGGCTACGAATGCACACATGGAACAGGTAGAACAAGACCTGTTGCCGCAATTCGCGGACTTGGAAGAAGCAGTGGCCTCCAAGCAGATTCGTGCTGCTTATAACGAGGTCATGAAGAAGATCGTGCGTCGCAAGATCTTGACCGATGGCTTCCGCATCGATGGCCGCGGGCTTACCGATATCCGCGACCTGTCCGTCGAAGTTGACTTGGTACCACGCGCACACGGTTCTTCCTTGTTCGAGCGCGGTGAAACGCAGATCCTCGGTGTAACCACCCTGGATATGCTGAAGATGGAGCAGCAGATCGACTCGCTTACTCCTATCGAATCCAAGCGATACATGCACCACTACAACTTCCCGCCATTTTCTACCGGTGAGACCGGCCGCGTCGGCTCGCCCAAGCGCCGCGAAATCGGCCACGGTGCACTAGCCGAGCGCGCCCTGCTTCCGGTCATTCCGTCGCGCGAGGATTTCCCGTATGCCATCCGCCAGGTCTCTGAGGCGCTCGGTTCCAACGGTTCCACCTCCATGGGTTCTGTGTGCGCATCCACCCTGTCCCTCTACAATGCGGGTGTTCCGCTCAAGGCGCCGGTAGCCGGCATCGCCATGGGCTTGGTTTCCGGTGAGGTTAAGGGCAAGGAAAAGTTCGTCGCACTGACCGATATCCTCGGTGCCGAGGATGCCTTCGGTGACATGGACTTCAAGGTTGCAGGTACCTCTGAATTCATCACTGCGCTGCAGTTGGACACGAAGCTCGATGGCATTCCGTCTAAGGTCTTGGCTCAAGCACTCGAGCAGGCCCGCGATGCCCGTGCCACCATCCTGGAAACCATGGCTGAGGTCATTGATTCCCCAGATGAGATGTCTGGCCTGGCCCCGAAGATCACCTCGGTGAAGATTCCGGTTAATAAGATCGGTGAGCTCATCGGGCCTAAGGGCAAGACCATCAACCAGATCACCGAAGATACCGGTGCTGAAGTCTCGATTGAAGACGATGGCACGGTCTACATCTCTGCGGTAACCGGCGAAGCAGCGGATGCTGCGATTGAAAAGGTTAACTCCATTGCCAATCCGCAGTTGCCCAAGGTAGGCGAGCGCTTCCTCGGCACGGTAGTCAAGACCGTTCCATTCGGCGCCTTCGTATCCTTGACCCCAGGCCGCGATGGATTGATCCACATCTCCAACCTGGGTGGCGACGAGCGCATCGAGAAGGTCGAAGATGTCGTCAACGTGGGCGACAAGGTACAGGTAGAAATCGCGGATATTGATAACCGCGGCAAGATTTCCCTAGTGCCCGTTGAGGACTAATTCCTCGCGCGCTCGTTAGAGCAATGGCCCTGTTTCCCGCACATGCTGGGAAACAGGGCCATTGCTATGCCTTCGCTATGATTACCTAATTTTGGAAATCAAGCACGAGGCGCTTGGGGTTCTGCAGGAAGGTCACGGAATACGGCGTTTGCTTCTTCAGACCGATGATCAACTGCGTTTGCGCCTCGAAGGTGGTGGTGTAGTTGATCTCTTGCACCACGCCGGCACCTGGGGTGATGCCAGTATCCATGAACTTTTGCTCCAACTCTGGCGTCGATGGCCACGGGGTGCCCTCGATGCCAAGGTTGAGGAATGTAGCGCCTTTTACCTCGACAGGAAGTCCCGAGGCCTGGTGGGCGGGCTGATCCGTATAGGTGGTAAACCACCCGGCTTCGCCGTCTCCTTCAAGGTCGACCACGACGCGGGTGAAAGAATCGTGCGCGGCTACCCGGATCTCTGTGGGAACGAGGCCACCCAATCCAGGAGGAAGGTGGTGTTGATCCTCGAGGGAGGGCGTGCCCATGCCACCAAAAGTCGGCTTTGGATTATTGCCTTGCGCCTTTTGTTGATTGTGGCTTAACGGGGCGGTGTCTTCTACCGTCTTGGTTGGGTCATCGTCAGTGGTCGTGGTAGAAGGCTCTGACTTCTTTGCCGATGACGTCGTCGACTCTGCAGTGGAACTGGTTGATTCCTCCTGCGTGGCAAATGAGGCATCGGCGGCCTTGTCATCGCTGGGGCTAGCGCAAGCAGCCAATGAGAGCATGCAGCTTATACCGGCGCCAGCAGCGATAACGCGGGTGAGAGTAGATCGAGACATTGTGACCACTTCCTAGGTTGTCTACCTTGTTGTCTCTTTCAATTCTACCGGTACACAAGTGGCTCAACTGGGGAAGTGATGCAATTGTTGTACAAAGAAAACTAGCGAAGGTGTGGACTAACGCTTCAACTGGACGAGCTGGATGAGGTTGCCCACGGTATCGTCAAAGACCGCGATGATGGAGGGTCCAACGTCGGTGGGCTCCATGGTAAAGTCCACGCCCTTGTCCTTTAGTTCGGCGTATTCTTTCTCCACATCCTGCGACAAGAATTGGGTGACCGGGATATTATCCGCCTTCAGCGCTTCGGTGTACGTCTTGGCGGCTGGGTGGCCCTCGGGCTCAAGCAGCAATTCAACGCTGCCATCGCCGTCGGCGTTGGTGACCGTCAGCCACCGGAAATCGCCGTGTGTGACGTCATCTTTTACGCGGAAGCCAAGGACATCGACATAGAAATCGTGGGCACGAGCAACGTCATCTACTGGAACGGAAGCAATATAAATCTGCATGGCAGCCAGTCTAGCAGTGGTATTTCTGGTGTCCGGAGGGCTGCCCGCCGCGCATGAGCGAGCGCGATAGGATAGTTAAACAAGTAGAATTTTAACGCAAAGTTGTTAAGAAAGTGAGGCCCACAATGGCGATCAAAGTAGGAATCTTGGGAGCGCAAGGGCGCGTCGGCAAGGCGATTGTTGAAGGCGTGAATGCCGAAGATGATTTAGAGCTCGTAGCGGAAATTAGCCGCGGGGATGAACTGCAGCAATTAGTTGATAATCATGCAGAGGTCATCGTGGACTTCACCCAGCCTGATTCGGTGATGGGAAACTTGGAGTTTTGCATCGCGAACGGCATCCACTGCGTGGTGGGTACCACTGGCTTTGATAAAGAGCGCTTGGACCAGGTTGAGCAGTGGACCCGCCAAGAAGGTGCTGGCAACGTGCTGATCGCACCTAATTTCGCTATCTCTGCTGTCATGACAATGGTGCTTGCTAAGCAGGCAGCGAAGTTCTTTGAGACTGCTGAGGTCGTGGAATTTCACCACCCCACCAAGCTGGATGCGCCTTCCGGCACCGCTATCCACACCGCAGAAGCCATTGCCCAAGCGCGCCGCGACGCCGACTTGGGGGAGATGCCGGATGCAACGGAAAAGTCCCTCGATGGGGCACGTGGGGCGAATGTAGACGGAATCCCGGTGCATGCCGTGCGTACCCGCGGCATGGTGGCCCACGAAGAGGTCATTTTCGGTGCGCAGGGACAGTCTCTGACCATCCGCCAGGATTCTTACGATCGTTCCTCCTTTACTCCCGGCGTACTGGTCGGCGTGCGGGAGATTGCGCAGCACCCAGGATTGGTCGTCGGGCTAGACAAGTACCTGGGGCTGTAGCGGTATGGCCACTGCGAGTGAGCTTAAAATCCAGCTCATTGCCGCTACCGAGTTTCATCCGCCGCAGGGAACGCAGTGGAGCGCTGATGACACGGCGACTGACGGCGAGGCCCTCGTCGAATTCGCCGGACGGGCGTGTTATGAGTCTTTTGATAAGCCCAACCCGCGCACCGCTACGAATTCCGCCTACCTGCACCACATCATGGAGGTAGGCCATACGGCGCTATTGGAACACGCTACGGCCACGATGTACATCACGGGGCTCTCGCGCTCTGCCAGCCATGAATTGGTTCGACACCGGCATTTTTCCTTCTCGCAGCTATCCCAGCGCTTTGTGCATCCAAAGGAGACGCAAGTAGCGCTGCCCAAGCTGGTGGAAGAAGATGAGCAATTGCGCCGGTTGGTCATGCAGGCGGTCGATGAAACCCGTTTTGTCTACGATGAGCTGCTAGAAGCCTTGGAAGAAAAGCTCGATGAGCCGAATGCGCTGCTGCGAAAGAAGCAGGCGCGCCAGGCAGCGCGCGCAGTATTGCCCAACGCTACGGAAACTAGGCTCGTCGTTACCGGTAATTACCGCGCGTGGCGCCACTTCATTGGGGCGCGGGCGGCCGAGCACGCGGATACGGAATTGCGCCACGTAGCGGTGGAGTGTTTGAAGCATTTGCAGGAGCAAGCACCAGCGCTTTTCGATGACTTCCATATCACCACGTTGGCCGATGGAACGCAGATGGCCGCAAGCCCCTACGCTTAACACGCGGCACCCCGATGCGGCCAAAAGGTGTCCTAGCGGGTAACCTTGACGGCTATGAGCACAGGTATGACAGCAAAGACTGGCGTTGACACCTTCGGTCGCATTGGCGTCGCCATGGTCACTCCGTTTGATCGTGACGGTGCGCTGGATTTAGAAGCGGGTCGCCGCCTGGCAGCTCATCTCGTAGACAACGGCGTGGATTCACTCATCTTGGGTGGAACGACGGGCGAGTCTCCAACCACGTCCTTGGATGAAAAGTTGGAGCTGCTCAAGGCCGTAAAAGAGGAAGTAGGAGACCGCGTCCGGATCTGTGCGGGCGCCGGAACGAATAATACCGCCACCTCCATCGAGGTGGCCCAAGCTTCCGCCGCCGCCGGAGCCGATAGTTTGCTCGTGGTGACTCCCTATTATTCTAAGCCCTCCCAAAAGGGCGTCTACGAGCATTTTGCCGCAGTTGCTGATTCCACGGATCTGCCGATTTGCGTCTATGACATCCCTGGCCGCTCGGGCATCCCAGTGGCGTCGGATACGCTCCGCCGCCTTGCGGAATTGCCGACTATCCAAGCCGTGAAAGATGCCAAGGGCGATCTTTCTGCGGCCGCAGAACTCATCCAAGAAACCGACTTGGCGTGGTACTCCGGTGATGATCCGATTAACCTGCCGTGGCTATCCCTCGGCGCTTCGGGTTTCATCTCCGTCATCGGCCACGC
The DNA here is from genome assembly GCF_040225675.1 of Corynebacterium sp. KPL2680. Taxonomy (NCBI): domain Bacteria; kingdom Bacillati; phylum Actinomycetota; class Actinomycetes; order Mycobacteriales; family Corynebacteriaceae; genus Corynebacterium; species Corynebacterium sp. KPL2680. The sequence goes on along the minus strand of NZ_JBEHFM010000005.1, from coordinate 78,465 downwards.
CGCACCGCGTGCCTTGGTAGAACTCTATGAAGCTTTCGATGCGGGCGATTTGGCCCGCGCGCAAGAAATAAATTACTCAACGCTTCTTCCACTGACCCGCGCTCAAGCGCGGTTGGGCGGAGCGACATTTGCAAAGGAAGCTCTGCGCCTGCAGGGCTTTGAAGTTGGCGAGCCCCGCCTTCCTATCACCGCCGCGAGCGAGGAGGAACGCGAGGTACTTCGCCGTGATTTGGAACAATCTGGAGTCCTTTAAGAATGACTGAACCCCGTAACCGTTCCCGCAAGGTCACCCGCAAGGCGGGTCCACCTTCGGAAACTGAGACCGCCTCCAATGAGGCGGCTTCGCCCGTATTTCAGGCCCCTGCCAATAACGCCGGCAATGCCGGAAATGAAGACCAAGGCAACTCTGGCAAGAATAACTCTGCCGATAACAAGAACGACGGCGATAACAACGGCCGCCGCTCGCGTTCCCGTGGCGGCCGCGGTCGTGGTCGTGGCGGAAACGGCAATAATGGCAATGGCCAAGGAAATAACCACGGTGGTAATGGCCACGGCGGCAATAACAAGAACAACAACGGTGGCAACGGAAAGAACGACAAGGGCCGTGGCCGCAATAACAATAACCGCGGCCGCCGCAACGTGCCGAAGTCCATGCAGGGCGCTGATTTAACCAAGCGCCTGCCAGAACCGCCAAAGCAGGCGAAGGATACCCTGCGCATCTACGCCTTGGGCGGTATCTCCGAAATCGGCCGCAACATGACCGTTTTTGAGTACGGCGATGAGCTGCTCATCATTGACTGCGGTGTGCTCTTCCCATCGTCTGGCGAGCCTGGCGTGGACCTCATCCTGCCGGACTTCGGGCCGATTGAAAAGAAGATCGACAAGGTCAAGGCCCTCGTGGTCACCCACGCCCACGAAGACCACATCGGTGCCATCCCGTGGCTGCTGAAGCTGCGCCCGGATATCCCCATCGTGGCCTCCCGTTTCACTATCGCGCTCATTGCGGCGAAGTGTAAGGAACACCGCCAGAAGCCGAAGTTCGTTGAGGTCAACGAAAAGTCCGATGTGACCTACGGCTGCTTCCGCGTTCGCTTCTGGGCGGTTAACCACTCCGTGCCGGATGCGCTCGGCATCATGCTGGGCACCCCGGCAGGCAATATCATCCATACCGGTGATATCAAGCTGGACCAAACCCCGTTGGATAATCGCCCGACCGACCTTCCGGCGCTGTCTCGTTACGGCGACGAGGGCGTCGACCTCATGCTGTGCGATTCCACCAACGCCACCGTGCCGGGCGTATCCGCCTCCGAGGGCGATATCCCAGCCAACTTCAAACGCTTGGTGGCTAATGCGAAGCAGCGCGTCATCTTGGCTTCCTTCGCCTCGAACGTCTACCGCGTGCAGGCTGCCATCGATGCTGCCGTGGCCAATGGCCGCAAGGTGGCCTTCAATGGCCGCTCGATGATGCGCAATATGGAGATCGCGGAAAAGATGGGCTTTTTGAAGGTCCCTCGCGGCACCATCATCCCCATCGATGAGGCCGCGAAGATGGCCCCGCATAAGACCATGCTCATTACCACCGGTACGCAGGGTGAGCCAATGGCTGCGCTGTCCCGCATGGCCCGCCGCGAGCACCGCCAGATTACGGTGCGCGATGGCGATACCATCATCTTCTCTTCCTCGCTCATCCCGGGCAACGAAGAGGCCGTCTTCGGCGTTATCAATATGCTGTCCCAGATTGGTGCCAACGTCATCACCAACCAGGACGTCAAGGTCCACGCATCTGGCCACGGCTACTCCGGCGAGCTGCTCTTCCTGTACAACGCGGCGCGCCCGCGCAATGCCATGCCGGTCCACGGCGAGTGGCGTCACCTGCGCGCCAATAAGGAATTGGCGATTTCCACCGGCGTGGCCCGCGACCGGACGGTCTTGGCGCAAAACGGCGTTGTGGTGGATCTGCGTAAGGGCCGCGCGGAGGTCGTCGGCCAGCTGCAGGTTGGCCACCTCTACGTCGATGGCGTGTCCATGGGCGATGTCGATGCCGATACCTTGGCAGATCGCACCAACCTGGGTGCCGGCGGCGTGGTATCCATTACCTGCGTGATTGATAACCGCACCTCCCGCTTGCTGGAGCACCCGACCGTTGCGACCACCGGCTTCTCCGACGATGACCGCGGCGTCGTGCCCGAGGTGGCAGAGATGGTGGAAAACACCATGAACGATCTCGCCGCTGAGGGTGAAAATGACACCTACCGGATGGTGCAGAAGCTGCGCCGCAAGGTCTCCAAGCTCATGGATTCCAAGTACAAGCGCGAGCCGGTCATTTTGCCCACCATCGTGCCGACGAATTCCGGGACGCTGCTTGCCGATGACGCCGATGTCGATGCCAGCCGCGAGTCCCTGTAGATTCTCCTACAAAAGGATTTAATTCCGGCATAGTTTCTGTGCCCCAGCATTTCGATGTCCTCGGTATGCTGGGGCACATGTCGTTTTCATCTTCCGAACGCGCCAAGATGGTCGCGCTTTTTCATCAGTTAGGTCCAGATGCCCCCACGTTGTGTGAGGGCTGGACCACGCGCGACCTAGTTACTCACCTCTGGGTGCGCGAAAACCGTCCCGATGCTGCCGCGGGCATGTTCCTTTCGGTCTTTAAGTCTCACCTGGACAAGGAATCCGCCAAGGTCGCCCGCCGCGATTTCGATGAGCTGGTCGATGCCTGGGGGAGGGGACCGGCAAAGTTCAACCCCGCACGCTTTCTTGATTCCCAGCAGAATTTGGCCGAGCATTTTATCCATCACGAGGATATTCGCCGCGCCAATGGCGAGACTGAACCGCGCGATTTTTCCGCTGCGGTACAGAAGAAGCTGCACCGCTTTTTGAAGATCTGGGCTAAATTTAGCCTGCGCAAGTCCGCCCAACCGGTCATCTTGCAACCGGATGGGCTGCCGCGCATCGTCGTGGCGGATAAGCACGGGGTGGCCGATCGTGGTGATCGTGTGGTCCGCGTCAGCGGGGAGGTCGGGGAACTACTGCTGTGGGCGTACGGGCGCGACGTTGTCCAAGTCACCATCAATGGCGATGAGTCCGCCATTGAAATGTCAACCCTCTAGCCTAGAAATAGGCACTTTTCCTGGCCAGGCGGCAACATTTTGACGCAGACACTGCATAATTTCCAGTTTGCGGACCGCGCCACGCGTGTGGCGTATGTGATTTGTGGGGTTTTCCGGTTAAGGTAAATGACATGTCTGTCAAAAATGCCTCCTCGCGCGGATCGCGCCGCAACCAGACGCGAGCATCGAAAAGCGCGCCTGGCCGGAAAGTCAACCGGTCGCGCCCGTCTGGCCGCAGTCAGTCCAGCGCCGGTATGCCAGAGACCCTGGAGATGACCTCGTCTGGGCGCGCGGCAGGAACGACGCAGGAGCGTACGGGGAGCGCATTTCGGGCCGTCGGCAAGGGGCTTGGCTCTGCATTTGGTGCCACCGCGCGCGGAATGGGCAATGTCGCCCGCGGCCTAGGAAATGGCCTCGCGGGCTTAAAGCCGAGCCAGGATGCACCCGCAGACGGCACGGAGGATTTCGAGAGAACAAGGGAGCCACAGGAAATTTCTGACAGCGCCGGGAAAAAGAAGAAAAGCAAGGTAACTCGCGCGCGCGATATCGCGGCCGAGGAGGAAGCACAGGCTGCCGAGGAGGCCGCGCCATCTTCCCGGGGTGGGTTCCGCGTCAATAATCCGGATGCGGTTGCCTTAGTGCTCATTGGCGTATCCATCGTCCTCGCCGCCACCGTGTGGTTTGGCGTCGCCGGCCAGGTGGGTGCCTGGGTGGGTAACCTGGTGCGCTACGTTATCGGCGCCGGCGCGTGGGTACTTCCCATTGCGCTCGTCGCGCTGGCCATCTCGCTCATGATGGAAATGGACGGTCCATCCGGTCGCATCAATCCGCGTATTGCCGGTGGCACGTCGATCATCGTGCTGGCGATGCTGAGCCTCATCCACATCTTTGCCGGCAATCCGCCGCTCGGTTTTACTACCGATACCGCGGGCGGGGCCGGAGGTGTTGTTGGCTTTGCCATCGGCGGGATCCTCGATGCCGCGTTTACCTCGTATGTTGCGGTGCCGCTGCTCTTCCTTGTCATCATTTACGGTGCGCTGCTGGTTACCGGTATTACCATCCGCGAGGCCTACGAGCTCGTTGCGGATTCGCTGCGCTCGGCCTTTTCCCGCTTTGGCGGCAGCGAGGCGGACTACGACGATGCCGATGAAGACGATCTTTACGGCCACGTATCTGGCGATATCGACGATATTGCGCATGGCCGCGAGCGTTCCGAGCGCTCCGCCCCGAAGCGCCGCAGCACGTCCACTCCGCGCAAGACTGGCAGCTCCTATCCGGTGCAGTCGCTTGCCGAAGTCCCCGAGGACGACCACACCGTCGCCTTCAACACCCCAGTCCGCGCGGGCTATGAGCCGGTGGACCGCAGCGACGAAGAGCTGGGCTACGGCGCGGACTCCCAGGTTGGGGATACCGATGCCTTCCCAGCAGTAGACGACGCTGACTACACTGACGACGCGGAATCCACCCAACCGGCGTTGCCAGAAAGCGAGCCCACCCGCGTTTTGGGTGCTGCCACTGGCGGGTCATCCGCCGGCCGCAAGAAGGGCGATGCAGCTTCGCGCGCTGGTCGAGCCGCGGGTGCCGCTGGTGCTGCTGCTTCTGGGGTGGCTGGTGTTGCTGGTGCCGCTGGCAAAGCCAAAGGTGTTGCTGGAGCCGCCGCGGGCGCGGCTGCCGCAGGTGCTGCCAAGGCCGGATCTGATGCCGTGTCTTCGGCGCACGAGGAGGCTCGGCGCCTGTTCCGTGAGCGCTCTGGTCGCGATGCCGCCACCGGCGCACAGGTAGAATCCGCTGCGGCGGAGCAGCCTGCCGCGCAACCCCAAGCGCCCGCCCCAGCGCAGTTTGGCAACGACAACTATGCGGTGCCCTCTACAGATCTCCTTACCCCTGGTACGCCTGCGAAGGAACGCACCGAGATCAATGACCGCATCATTGAGGCCATTACTGATGTCTTCGAAGAGTTCAACGTCAATGCTCAGGTCACGGGTTTTAGCCGTGGCCCCACGGTGACCCGCTATGAGATTGAACTTGGACCAGGCGTGAAGGTCTCAAAGATTACGAACCTGCAGTCCAACCTGGCCTATGCCGTAGCGACCGATAACCTGCGTTTGCTTACGCCGATTCCAGGCAAGTCCGCGGTGGGCATTGAGGTGCCTAACCCGGACCGCGAAATGGTCCACCTGCGCGAGGTCTTGGATGCGCCAAATATGACGTCTTCCCCAGATCCAATGTTGATTGGTTTGGGCAAGGACATCGAGGGTGAATACACGTCCTTTTCCGTGCAGAAGATGCCGCACCTGCTGGTTGCCGGTGCCACCGGTTCCGGTAAGTCTGCATTCGTGAACTCCATGCTGGTTTCGCTGCTGACCCGCGCCACCCCGGAGCAGGTGCGCCTGATCCTCGTCGATCCAAAGATGGTCGAGCTCACGCCGTATGAAGGCATCCCGCACCTGATTACGCCCATCATCACCCAGCCGAAGAAGGCCGCTGCGGCACTCCAGTGGCTAGTGGAAGAGATGGAGCAGCGCTACATGGATATGAAGGCCGCGCGTGTGCGCAAGATCGAGGACTATAACCGCAAGGTAGTCTCCGGCGAGTACCAGGCACCGGCCGGTTCCGAGCGCGAGGTTCGTCCTTATCCTTATATCGTCTGCGTCGTAGACGAGCTGGCGGATTTGATGATGACCGCCCCGAAGGAAATTGAGGACTCCATCGTTCGCATCACCCAGAAGGCCCGCGCTGCCGGCATCCACTTGGTGCTTGCTACCCAGCGCCCGTCCGTCGATGTGGTCACCGGCCTGATCAAGACCAACGTGCCTTCCCGCTTGGCCTTTGCTACCTCGTCCTTGACCGACTCTCGCGTCATCTTGGACCAAGGCGGTGCGGAAAAGCTCATCGGCATGGGCGATGGCCTATTCATCCCGCAGGGAAAGCGCCCAGTGCGCATGCAGGGCGCATTCGTTTCCGATGACGAGGTCATGGATGTCGTCGAAGCCGCCAAATCCCAGGCTGCCCCGAACTACACCGAGGGCGTGACCGAGGAAAAGCAGTCCGAGGCGAAGAAGGAAATCGACGATGACATCGGCAAGGACATGGATGACCTCCTCGAGGCCGTCGAACTTGTGGTGACCGCCCAGCTGGGTTCCACCTCAATGCTGCAGCGCAAGCTGCGCATCGGCTTTGCCAAGGCGGGCCGCCTGATGGATCTGATGGAATCGCGCGGTGTCGTGGGGCCATCGGAAGGCTCCAAGGCCCGCGAGGTGCTGGTCAAGCCCGAAGAGCTCGACACCATCCTGTGGATGATTAAGGGCGCCGATCCTGCCGATGCCCCCAAGGAAATCCAGGACGAGATGAACCAAGAAGAGGCAGACGATGATGCGGGCGATTCTGCAGAGTCTGCTACTTCCGATGCCCCCGATGCGCCCAATTCCGATACGCGGACGGTGCAAGCAACCTATAACCCATCGCCCGGGGCGTTCTAAGTAGTGTAAGATGGTCACGGTCTTGGAGGGGAGTACCCCACATACGGCATAGATCGTCAACACGGTAGCCTGGCGCTCCCGGTCGTGTCGGCCCAGCAAGGAATAGTCGCTGGGCGGGGGAGACCTCCGGTCACTTTCTTAAAGTAAATTCGACCGGAGGGATCTCGCGATGAATATTCCATTGTGGGTGTGGCTGGTCACCGGTGCGGTGATTCTAGCCTTTTTTATATTCGACTTTTATTCTCACGTGCGCAGCCCACATGAGCCCACCTTGAAAGAGTCGGGTCTGTGGACCCTTTTCTATATTTCCGTCGCCGTAGTTTTTGGCGGCGTCGTCTGGGCCGTTTGGGGCCATGAGCACGGCATCCAGTTCTTTACCGGTTATGTCACCGAGCAAGCGCTCTCTGTGGATAACCTCTTCGTATTTGCGCTTATCATGGGGTCCTTTAAAATCCCGCGCAAATATCAACAAAAGGTGCTGCTCATCGGCATCATCATCGCCCTTTTCTTTCGCTTGGTATTCATCCTGCTGGGCGCGGCGGTTATCGCGGCGTGGTCCGATATCTTCTACCTCTTCGCCATCTTCTTGCTGTATACCGCCATCAAGTTGGTCATCGATGAGATTCGGGACGCGCCGGAGACCAACCCGAACGATATGGCCATCATCAAGCTCGTGCGCAAGGCGGTAGATGTTACCCCGCAGTACCACGGGGACAAGCTCACCCACCGTGCGTACGATGGCTCAAAGAAGGGTAAATTTGCTTTCACGCCGCTGTTTGTGGCGCTGGTGTCCATTGGGCTTATCGATGTCATGTTTGCCTTCGATTCCATTCCGGCAATCTACGGCATCACCTCGGAGGCGTTTTTGGTCTTTACCACCAACGCATTCGCACTGATGGGCTTGCGCCAAATGTACTTTCTTATCGATGGCCTCTTGGACCGCCTCGTCTACCTGCCTTACGGCCTGGGCATCATCCTGGGCTTCATCGGCGTCAAGCTGCTTTTCCACGCTTTGCACGAGAATAACCTGCCGTTTATCAATGGCGGCGACAATATCGAATCCGTGCCGGAAATTTCCACCATCGGCTCGCTAGTGGTCATCGTTGGAGTTCTGGTCATCACCGTTCTTGCATCGGTTATTAAGAACATGCGCGATAAGACCCAAGGCGTAGTGGCTGTCTCCCACAACCGCTACGACTGGGATGAGGAAGGAAATAAGATCGTGCGCAATACCCGCGGGGATTACTTGGGCAAGGCCGAGGAGCTGCCCAAAGAAGATCTACCCAACTAGGGGCCTAAAAGCGGGCTTTGACCGGGTTCCACTCGCGGAAGCTTCGGCCCTGGAGGCATCCTTCTTGATAGAAGGGGTCACCGTTCATCAGCTGGATGACATCGGCAACCTGGGTGTCATCATCGTCAAAGCACACAATGATGAGTGCGCCTCCCTGGGAATCCGTGAACGGTCCCGAGGCCACGATGGTGCCCTCATCAAATAACTTCCCAGTGAACTCGCGGTGGGCAGGGCGCACCTTCGCTATCTCTGGATTGGCTGGGTTGTATTCATAATTGACTGCAAAATATTTCATACCTCCCAGTATAAATTCTCGGGGGAGTGTGCCGCGAGACCAGAACCCAAGCGGGTAGTATGTATAGGGTGAATCAACCCGGAGCACAGTCAGCGCAGTCCTCGGATGTGAATCCGCAGGTCTCTAATTGGAATCTGCCAAATGTCCTTACCTGCCTGCGTATCGTTTTCATTCCGGTCTTTGCATGGCTGGTCATCGGCGGCCACCAGTGGTGGTCTTTCGGCGTCTTCGCCGCATTAATGCTCACGGATAAGCTCGATGGCGATATTGCCCGCGCCCGCGGGTTGATTACTGATTTTGGCAAGATTGCCGATCCCATTGCTGATAAAGCGCTCATGACCACAGCGCTTGTCTGCCTTAATATCGTCGATCAGCTTTCGGTCTGGATCACCGTCATTATCTTGATCCGAGAATTCGGCATCACCATCTGGCGCATGGCCCTGCTGCGCCGCGGAAAGGTCGTCCCGGCCTCTAAAGGTGGCAAGTTGAAGACCGTCCTGCAGTCCTTCGCCGTGGGTCTATACTTGTGGCCGCTTCCCTCGTGGATGGATATTCCTACCTCTTTCATCATGTGGATGGCCGTCGTGATTACGGTCGTTACCGGCGTGCAGTATCTCATCGATGGACAAAAGCAAAATAGCTAAACGCAATGACCTTCACAGAATCTGACCTCGTTGCCCTATTGACAGGGCGCCACGAGACTGTGGCCTTGTGCGAATCGCTGACTGCCGGCTTAGCCAGCGCTACCATCGCTTCGGTGCCTGGGGCGTCTGCCGTCTTGCGTGGCGGCCTTATCACCTATGCCACCGAGGTAAAATCTCACTTCTTGCATAAACCAGTCTCAGAGATCGAACGCGTAGGCGTCGTCTCTGGTGAAACCGCAGTCGATATGGCCCGCGCCGCCACCGCGGAAACTGGGGCCGATTGGGGGATAGGGCTTACCGGTGTTGCTGGGCCGGACAAACAAGAAGGAAAAGATCCCGGCACGGTATTTTTAGGAATCTATTCTGCCGACCGCATAGCGCAGTCTTATTGCCTGCGCGACTTGGGTACTGCACGCAACGAAATTAGAAACGCCACGGTAGGAGCAGCGATCGCCCAACTTGGTGCGGTCATCAAAAATTTTCCTACCAGTGGGGAACAAATTTCATCGAAGGAGCGTTAAAACTTACGATGAACATTTCTACAGCAGTCCTCGACCACTCGGCGCAGACTGCCGCGGAACCTGCGGCAGCGGCACCATCGGCGCCACAACCTGCCCGCGCACCCGAGCCACTATTGCGTGAAGCATTGGGCTTGACCCTGCGTGCATTCCGCGCGGATAAGTCAGTTACTCTACGCGAATTGGCTAGCGTTGCCCGCGTGTCACCGGGCTACTTGTCGGAGCTCGAGCGAGGCCGCAAGGAAGTTTCTTCTGAGCTATTGGCCTCCGTGTGCCATGCGCTCGACGCGTCTGTATCGGATGTCCTGATCGAGGCTGCTGGTTATATGGCGCTGCCCTCGATGGATGAAGAGCTCGCGCATACTGCGCCGGCTGCTTCTGAGCTTTAACGCGTGCGCGACTCTAAAGAGAGTAGCCGCGGTGGATACCTGCGATTAGTGGCGGCAGAGCCCTAGGCGTTGGGTTACTATAAACACGACAACGCGACGCACTCCCACATTCCTTAGAAAGGTCTAGAGCATAATGGCGAATCCATTTGTTAAGGGTTGGAAGTACCTCATGGCACTGTTCGATAATAAAATCGAGGAGAATGCCGATCCGAAAATTCAGATTGAGCAGGCCATCGAAGATGCCCAACGTCAGCATCAAGAGCTATCGCAGCAAGCCGCGGCAGTCATTGGCAATCAACGCCAGCTGGAGATGCAACTTAACCGACGCCTCGCCGAGGTTGAAAAGCTGCAGGGCAATACCCGCCAGGCGCTCGAACTTGCCGATAAGGCACGCGCTAATGGCGATGAGAGCAAGGCCGTGGAGTACGAGAACGCCGCTGAGGCCTTTGCCGCTCAGCTGGTTACCGCAGAGGAGTCTGTCGAGGACACGAAGAAGCTCCATGACCAGGCATTGCAACAAGCTGAGCAGGCAAAGCGCGCTGTAGAACGCAATAATGCCGCACTGCGTCAGAAGGTTGATGAGCGTTCGAAGCTGCTATCGCAGCTGGAACAGGCAAAGATGCAGGAAAAGGTTTCTGAGTCTTTGAACTCCATGAACGAGCTCTCGGCCGGCGGCAACACGCCTTCGCTCGATGCCGTGCGCGATAAGATTGAGCGCCGTTACTCCAAGGCTCTGGGGCAGGCGGAATTGGCGGAAAATTCTGTAGAAAACCGTATGGCGGAGGTTCAGCAAGCAGGCATCCAGATGGCCGGCCACTCCCGCTTGGAGCAGATCCGTAGCGAGATGAACTCCACGAAGTCCGTAGAAGCTAACCACACTCAGGCCATCGAGAGCAATAAGGCCTCTGGTTCCGCTGCGGATCAGGCCGCTCAGCCGACGTCGAATGATGACGCCGTCCAGGCCCGCCTGCGCGAGCTACGCGGAGAGTAACTCCCTCACCCCTCGCTCTTCATTACGCAAACTGCGCAAAAGCCTCCGATCTTTCCTTTCCCGCTCCGAGCGGTGGGGGAAGGCGGAGGCTTTTGGCGCTAGTCGGGCGTGTGCCTTTGTTGCCTTAGTCTCCGACGCCGCGGGCCTGGAGGGCCTCGCCAATGGCCTGAGCGCGCCGAATAGAGCGGATGATGACGGGCGTGACAAACGCCGAGGGGGAAAACCCAGCCCCGCGCGCCTTCCGTGCATCGAGAACCTCATAGACCGTTTCGAACATGAGGGGGATGAGGCGGATTGTCAGGGACATCGCCAAGCTGATGTTCTCTACTGGGACGCCGAATCGTTTAAGCGGCTGGAGGGATTCCTCCAGGGACTCCATGATCGCGTCGACCGTTGAGGTAAGAGTTAATAAGAAGGCCAGAATCATGGCGGCCAAGATGTTGAGGAACATCACGGCGGCGTAGCCAAAATCTTTCGCCCACCACTGGAACCCGGCAAGAGGAATGAGGATTATCAGGGGCGGCCAGAGCTGGCTCCACGCAATCCGTGGGGGAATGCGGGCAACGATATACGTCAACGCTGCGGCAATTACCGCGCCGCCAGCCCACGGCAAAGAGTCGAAAAAGATGCTGGTAACCAGGATAAATACCAGCAGGATGAGTATTTTCCAACTGGGCTTCATCCGGTGGATTACCGTCGTGCCCGGAACATACACGGAAAGCGGAATATTGGTTTTGCGGCGAGTCATTAGTTGGTGACTTTCTAGAGTGGCCGTTGCGCCATGAGGTCTCGGTAAAAATCGATGACCTCTTGGGGAGCTCCATCGGCGGCAACCTTGTGGTCATCGATGCAGATGACGCGGTCAAAATCCGTGAGAAATTCCAGATCGTGAGTAACCACGATGAGCTGCTGGTCGAGCTGTGCGAACTCGCGCTTAATGCGGCCGCGATTGCGAAGGTCGAGCAGCGTCGTTGGCTCATCGGCGATGATGAGCACCGGGTCAATGACCAGTACGGCGGCTAAGGCGAGTAATTGTTTCTGTCCACCAGATAGCGTGTGCGGGGAACGTTCGGCGAAGTCTAGAAGCCCGAACCGCTCTAGGGCGGCATCGACTCGCGCAGTGCGCTCGGCCTTAGATAACTTGAAACGGCGCAGCGAAAAAGCGATGTCATCGCGCACGTTGGACATGACGATCTGATTTTCTGCATCAGAAAAGACGAAACCCACCTTTTCGCGCACCTTTTTGCCCTCCTCGCTGGGACTTATGCCGTCGACGGTGACGGTACCCGCGGAGGGCTCACCCAGGCCATTGATTAGCCGGGTCAGCGTGGACTTTCCGCCGCCATTTTGACCGATGATGCCGATCCTCTGCTCGCTTAAAGTGAGGTTGATGTCATCGAGGACCACCGTCTCATCAAAGGTTACTGTCACCGAGGAAAAGTCGATGGTGGGCACTAGGAGGCCTTCTTACCCATCAGGTCGGGGAATGCGGAGTGAACACCGACGGCGATGATGATGGCCACGATGAGCTTTGCAGTGTCAACGAGGACGAACGGGCCTTGCGCCGCGATGGCCGGGCCGACGTCCAATCCGGAGCGAAGCATCAAGCCGATCGCGCCACAGGTGTACTGCACCAGGAGGCCTGCGATGGCCGCGATAGCGAGAACAATGGTCATGCCGCCCTTTCCGCGTGGGGCGCGGTAAGCAATGGCGCCTGCGACGATTGGGGAGAGCACGTATCCGACGATGTATCCCACGGTGGGGCCGGCGAGCGCGCGGAGCGTGGTGCCACCGCCTGCCAAAACGGGCAATGCCAAACCAAGAAAGAGGAATAGGAGCCCAACGTAGCCGCCGCGTTTGCCGCCTAAGATGAGTCCGGCCAAAATGAGCGCGGCGTTTTGCAAGACGATGGGGACGCCGGCGGTGCCTACGGGGATAGAAACGAAGGCTAAAACGATAACGAGGGCGGTAAATACCGCAACATAGGCAATGGTGGTTGCCACGGAGTTCTTCTGCATGGGAAAAGATTAGCATCTTGGGTAAAGGCGCTGTAGACATGCATATTTGAACGTTGTTCAAGTACAACATTTTTAGGGTCCTGGTAAAGGCTTTGGAAAAATTTCCATGGTGGTGGGTAGGATTGCGCGCATGCGATTGACGGAGTACCACCAATTGGTTGTGGATGAATTTGGCGAATCAAAAGGGGCGTGGATTAGCCATTCGCATGTTTTATCTGCGCTCAATGGAACGCCGGATGAACTTATCGAACGTGGCGTCGATCCCCGCCGTGTATGGATAGGGCTGTGCGATGACTTCGATGTCCCCCAAGAGCGCCGTCTCGGCGTAGATTACCCAACCTTATAGGGCCTGAGAAAAGCCGAAAATGCGTGTCCATTTTCGATATTCGAACAGATGTATGTACTCTAGTTGGGGTGTCGGTGTGGGCGACTACAGTGGGATTGCAATGAGGGCGGAACCATTTAGGGCTCTGCAGCAGTCTAATCAAGTGTTCACGCAGTGTCGTACGAGATAAGGATTTATAACAATGGCAACGAAAAAGAAATCATCTTCAGCCGCAACCAAGGGAGATGACCGCCAGAAGGCGCTAGATGCAGCTATGGCCATGATTGAAAAGGATTATGGCAAAGGCGCCGTTATGCGCTTGGGCGATGATGACCGCCCGCCCATCAAGGCCATTTCTTCCGGCAACACGGCAATCGACGTGGCGCTGGGTATTGGCGGCTTTCCCCGCGGCCGAATTGTGGAAATCTATGGCCCAGAGTCCTCTGGTAAGACGACTGTGGCACTGCACGCAATTGCCTCGGCGCAAAAAGACGGCGGCATTGCAGCGTTTATCGATGCCGAGCACGCCCTCGACCCCCAATATGCACGCCTGCTAGGTGTCGACACCGATAACCTCCTCGTATCCCAGCCTGATACTGGTGAGCAGGCCCTAGAAATCGCAGATATGCTGGTGCGCTCCGGCGCCATCGACATTATCGTTGTGGACTCCGTGGCGGCGTTGACCCCAAAGGCGGAAATTGAAGGCGAGATGGGCGATAGCCACGTGGGCCTGCAAGCTCGCCTTATGTCCCAGGCCTTGCGCAAGATGACCGGTGCGCTATACAACTCCGGTACCACCGCAATCTTCATCAACCAGCTGCGCGAAAAGATCGGTGTGATGTTCGGTTCCCCGGAGACCACCACCGGTGGTAAGGCGCTGAAGTTCTATTCCTCCGTGCGCTGCGATATCCGCCGTATCCAGACCCTGAAGGATGGCCAAGACGCCATTGGCAACCGCACAAAGCTCAAGGTGGTAAAGAATAAGGTCTCCCCACCATTCAAGATCGCCGAGTTCGACATCATGTACGGCGAGGGTATCTCTCGGGAGTCTTCCATCATTGATCTCGGCGTAGAAAACGGCTTCATCCGCAAGTCCGGCTCCTGGTTTACTTACGAAGGCGATCAATTGGGCCAAGGTAAGGAGAAGGCCCGCTCCTTCCTTAAGGACAACCCAGACCTTGCCAATGAGATCGAAAAGAAGATCTTCCAGAAGCTCGGCATTGGGGAAGAGGCGGCAAATGGTGAAGAAGCTACCGCCATGGATGTCCCCGGCTCCGATGACCCATTGACGGATGAATCCGTAGATTTGGTCCCGAACGTCGACTTCGATGACGACTAATCCTGTCCACCTGCAATCCCATCGCTTTTAACCCGCGCTATGAATCAACCCGCCCCTGAAAAGTTAGAGCAACTCCGCCAGGCCCTTGAGGCCTATGAAAAAGGAGAAGCCGGGGGCGGGCTTTTTGATCGGGAGGCCGAAGAGGCAAAATCCAAGGTTCGTTCCCGCGCCTTGGGTTTGCTGGATCAACGTTCGCGATCCCGTCAGGAATTGTATGACCGTCTAGTACAAGCCGAATTCGACCCCGAGGTGGTTGAAGATGTCCTCGATGACTTAGCGCATGCGGGCCTCATTAACGATGCTGCCTTTGCCGCCGAATGGGTGCGGCAGCGGCATAAGCGGAGGGGGAAATCGCGCAGCGTCCTCGACCGCGAGCTCCGGGAAAAAGGCGTAAGCCAAGCGGATAGAGACGAAGCCCTCGAGCAAATTGATGCCGCCGATGAAGAAGCTATGGCCCGAGCCTTGGCGGAAAAGAAGGCGCGCAGCCTGAAATCCGTTCCTGCGGATAGGAAGGAACGGGATAAGGAGCTGCGCAGAATCGTAGGCGTATTGGCGCGCCGTGGGTTCAACGAGGGAATGTCTTTGAACATTGCCATTAGCGCCCTCGAGGAGCGTTGC
The DNA here is from genome assembly GCF_040225675.1 of Corynebacterium sp. KPL2680. NCBI lineage: Bacteria > Bacillati > Actinomycetota > Actinomycetes > Mycobacteriales > Corynebacteriaceae > Corynebacterium > Corynebacterium sp. KPL2680. Next base: position 63,448 of record NZ_JBEHFM010000005.1, on the reverse strand, counting down.
GAGGAGCTGTCTTCTCCTTAAATCCGTACGCCTAGTGGGACACTAACCTAGGCACTCGCGCGCGCATCCCCACGCACAGCGGGTGCGCACCCTAACGCAGTGCACCACGCCCTGGTCTCATCTTCCAGTCTTCATGGGCGCCTAGCAGCGACGGTTATGAGTTGTTCTGGGTGATGGCTAGACTATGCCGACGTGGAGCAGACAATTCCTGAAACCCGTACCTATGAAGTCCGAACCTTCGGCTGTCAGATGAATGTGCACGATTCTGAGCGCATCTCTGGCCTGCTTGAGGAAGCTGGCTACGCGGCCGCCGACGAGGCCACAGAGCCGGATCTCATCGTCTTTAATACGTGCGCAGTCCGCGAAAACGCCGACAAGCGCCTGTACGGCACGCTGGGCGCATTGAAGAAGACGAAGGAGAACCACCCAGGCATGCAAATTGCCGTGGGCGGTTGCCTTGCGCAAAAGGATAAAGACACTGTCCTTGACAACGCACCGTGGGTGGATGCCGTCTTCGGCACCCACAATATGGCAGCATTGCCAACCCTCCTCGAGCGCGCCCGCCATAACGAGGAAGCCCAGGTAGAAATCGTCGATTCGCTAGAGGCGTTCCCCTCGGTTTTGCCCGCTAAGCGCGAATCCGCCTACGCGGGTTGGGTGTCGGTGTCCGTAGGCTGCAATAACACCTGCACTTTCTGCATCGTTCCCTCCCTGCGCGGTAAGGAAGAGGACCGCCGGCCGGGCGATATCCTGGCCGAGGTACAAGCGCTGGTGGACCAGGGCGTCTCTGAGGTCACCCTGCTGGGCCAAAACGTCAACGCCTATGGCGTGAATTTCGCCGATCCAGAAATGCCGCGCGATCGCTTCGCTTTCTCTAAGCTGCTGCGCGAGGTGGGAAAGATCGACGGCCTCGAGCGCCTGCGGTTTACCTCCCCGCACCCGGCAGAATTTACCTCAGATGTTATCGACGCCATGGCGGAAACCCCGGCGGTGTGCCCGCAGCTGCATATGCCGCTGCAATCCGGCTCGGATAAGGTCTTGAAGGACATGCGCCGTTCCTACCGCACGAAGAAGTTCTTGCGCATCCTCGATGAGGTTCGCGAGAAGATTCCAAACGCGGCGATTACTACCGATATCATCGTCGGCTTCCCGGGCGAGACCGAAGAGGATTTCCAGGACACCATGGAGTTGGTTCGCCGCGCTCGCTTCGCCTCGGCGTTTACCTTCCAGTATTCCCCGCGCCCTGGCACCCCCGCGGCAGAGATGGAAAACCAAGTGCCTAAGGAAATCGTCCAGGATCGCTTCGAGCGGCTCGTTGCGCTGCAGGATAGCATCCAGGCAGAAGAGAATCAGAAGCTCGTGGGCACTGAGGTGGAGCTCTTGGTCCAGGCAGAAGGCGGGCGCAAGAACGATGAGACCCACCGCATGTCGGGTCGGGCCCGCGATGGGCGCCTCGTGCACTTTAGCCCCATCGACGACAACGGCGCGGATATCTCCGCCGAGATTCGCCCCGGCGACGTCGTGCGCACCAAGGTCACCGGTGCAGGCTCGTTCTTCTTGCTTGCCGATGCCGCAGTAAACACCCACACCCGCACCAAGGCCGGCGACATGTCGGCGGCGGGCCAAACCCCCACTACCGCTCCCATTGGGGTGGGGTTGGGACTGCCGGGCATCGGCAAGCCCGCCGGCGCTGCCACAGCGGATTCCTGCGGCTGCTAACCGGGGGAGTAGGCTAGGGTGCCATGACAGAGCGAAATACCACCAGCGCCGCCCAGGAGGCGGCACAGGCGGAGCGCCGAGCAGCACAAACCATGGATCTGCGTGGGCAGCAGCTGACGCTGTTGATCGCTGTGGCGGCCTATATTGTCTACCTCATCGTTCCTTATGCCGGCTCTGCCCACGGGTGGCAGGTTCTGAGTTTTGGCACCACCGATGACGGGGTGAAGATCTCGCTGATGGAAACCGTCTCCGCGTGGCTCGCGCTACTCGGCGTGGGCGTGCTGACGACGGCGACCTTGCTGACCCGCCGCGCCACCCTCGGGCTGATTGCGTGGATGATGGTGACGGTTTCTTTCTTCGTCAACCTGTGGGGCTTTTGGTACCGCGGCTCCACCGCAGACGGCCCGGCCATTGGCATGTGGGTGGGCATGCTGGCCACCTTCCTGGCCTTCTTGGGCTTTAGCCTCGTCGCCCTGCGCCGCAGCCCGGAGCAACGCGCGGCCGAGGAGAAGGTCCGCGCCTCGGCGGGCCAGCTGGATGAGGTAGGCAAAATCCAGTCCGATATTGCGTCCCCACAGCCGCAGGAGATGCTTATCGATGACCGCCGCAAGAAGGCCGCCGAGCGTCACCGTCACCAGCAGGAGGGCTAAAGGTGCAGCTCCCAGGCTGAGGATTGGGAGATTTCCCGCGCCCCGAGCCGTGCGTATAGCGCGTTCATAGCTGCGTCACCGGCGGCGACGGAACAATAGCAGCGACGCACCTGCGGCCAGACCTGATTGACCTCGTGCAGGGCGGTGAGTTTTGCCAATTGCGCCAAGCCTTGCCGGCGGTGGTCGCGGTCGGTGACGGTGAGGGTCCATTCGCAGACCTCCGGATCCGCAGCCTCATGGCGCGCCAGTTCCGTGAGCGCCACGATGTCGCCGGCGTCATCAATGAGCGCTACGAGCAACGTATGTCCGCGCCGCGAACGCAGGCGTTGGTGCGCCTCCTCCAATCGCTGCCGAGACCACACGATGGGTTCGGTGGACAGGGTGCCGGTATCGGCATCTGCGGAGGCGACCGTTAAAAGGCGCATGACATCGTCGATGTGTTCTTCCGGAATGGCATAGTCCTGCCATACCGCGGCCGAAAGCCCAGGCGGAAAGAGGGCAGCAGCCGACTGTTCTGGAATATCGATGGTTAGTTGCCGCTCACTATGGCGCTGCGTAAAGCCCAGGGATTGATAGACCTCCGCCATCGCGTCGTACTCCGGCGAAGTCTCCGGCGGGTGCAGCAGACCCACGTGCGCGACGCTGCGGCCGAGCTGTTGGGTGATCTTTAAGGCGGTATCTCCCATCCAGGTAGCCACCTTCTGCCCCTTGGCATCAAGGGGTTCTCCGGGCAGTGGCAGATCGCAGAGGACGCACTCGATTTCCGCGGCATTGCGCTCTTCTAAAAGCGGCAGGCTAATGTGGATAAATCCTACATAGTCCAGCTCGGGGCTCGGTGCGGTGGCGGGGATTTGGGGCAGGCCAAGCTCGGAGACAGGACCGAGCGTCGCCGGCGCATCGACCACGGCGAAAAGGTAGGTCTGCGATTCGCCCGAACCTTGCAGGCGGTGCACCACGCGGCTAGGCGAGGTCGAGGCCGCCGCATCCCCACTGGCTTCCTGCGCCGCCAGGTTTGCCCAGAAAACAAAGGATCGGATGCAATCCGCCGGTTCAGCCTCGGATACCTGGGTGGGGCGCGCAATCTGAACGAGGTGCACTATTTATCGTTGACGGCATTGGCAGCGGCATCGGCAAATTCCTGCCATTGCTCCGCCTGCGCGCGCAGCTCCGCGGCCTTCTTCTCTTTGCCCTTAGCTTCCGCGGCCGCGGACTGGGCCTTGAAGTCTTCCACCTTGGCCTGGAACTGGGCCACGCGAGCCTGCGCTTCAGGGTCGGTGCGCCGCCATTCGGATTCTTCCGCCTGGGTGACGCGCTTTTCTAGCTGCTCGATCTTGGATTCGTACTCGCGCACCTGATTGCGGGGCACAAAGCCGATTTCCTCCCACTTTTCCTGCAGCTCGCGCAGCTTAGCCTTGGCCTTGTCCATGCTTTGCGATGGGTCAATCAGGCTATCGTATTCCGCAAGCAGCGCGTCCTTTGCCTTGGCGTTTTCGGCGAACTCGCGGTCCCGCTCGTCGTTGACGGCATTGCGGGCATCAAAGAAGCGGTCCTGTGCCGCGCGGAACTTTGCCCACAGCTGGTCATCGACCTCGCGTGGGGCGCGGCCAGCCGCCTTCCACTCCGCCATGAGATCGCGGTAGGCGCGGGCGGTAGGGCCCCAGTCGGTGGAGTCCTGGATGGCTTCAGCGCGCTCGACGAGTTCTTCCTTCTTCTTTCGCGCCGCCGCGCGGGCGCGATCGAGTTCTGCAAAGTGCGAACCGCGGCGCCTATTGAAGGCATCGCGGGCGCGAGAGTAGCGTTTCCACAGGCCGTCATCGGTCTTCTTATCGATGCCCTTAATCTGCTTCCACTCTTCCAAAATGGCGCGGATGCGGTCACCGGCGGCCTTCCATTCGGTGGAATTTTCGGCAATCTCTTCCGCCTCGGCGGCGAGTTTTTCCTTCGCCGCAATGGCATCCAGTCGGCGCTTTTCCTTATCCGCCTGCGCCTGCTCCCCGGCCACAACGGAGTGATCGATAACCGCGCCCAGGCGGCGATCCAATGCGGCGATATCGCCAATAACCGCAGCGGTAGGCAGGGTCTCGCGCAATTCCGCGGCCGTCTGCTTGATTCCTGCGGCTTCGCTGGGGTTGGCGCGCAGGCGAGCCTCCAAAAGCTCGATCTCGGTGGCTAGATCGTCATAGCGGGCGCCGAAGTGCTCGAGGCCCTCTTGCGCAGAGCCTGCCTGCCATTCCCCAATCTTGCGCTCGCCCTCGGGGGCGGAAACGAAGACGGACCCATCGGCATCGACGCGCCCCCACTTGGTTGGATCGTTCTTGCTCGGAGATTGAACGGGCACGGGCTTGGCTGTAGGGCGGGGGCCCTTCTTGGGCATGGAACCTGGAGTAGGGGTGGGAGACATGGAAAGCCCTCCTAGACATATATCGCCGCGCGTCACGGCTGCCGGATGAAATCACTGGTTACATTACCGCGAAAAATCGCTGTGTGCCTAGAATCTATTTAATTACCTCCTCTTGGGTAGATAGTATGGAGGAATAATGTTCAATCTCATGGTTATGCCCGCCTCGCCGGCGCTGGCAGTCGAGCTAGCTCCCAACGACGCCGCCTCGCGGGCACTGCTCGCGGCGGCGCGCACCTTGGCGGTTGAAGCCGCTGCCGCCGGCATTAACGAGGCAGAAATTATCGGATCCCGCTCCCCACGGTGGCATACTAGCCACACCGGAAGCCTGCGCGCCTGGGGGGCCGACCAAGTGCACGTGGGCGCCGGAAGCTACCTGCCAGAGATCATGGCCCACTACGTCTTATCCACGGTCCCACAGATAACGGTCCGCGATAGCCGCGATCGCCTGGGCGCGCCAGACCCTAAGGTCCTGAGCGTTGTGGTCGCAGACGGCAGCGCAGGTCTTACCGAGAGGGCACCGCTGGCCCTTATCCCCGGCGCGCAGGAGGCGCACCGGTGGTGCGAGGAGGTGCTGATGGGGGCATCGGCAAGCAGCAATGCCGAGTGGCTTCAGCAACGTGGCGTGGAAGAGCCGGAGCTCTGGTTGGAGCTTGCTGGCTGCACGCCCAAGCGCGCGCAGGTGCGGGCGACGGATGCCACCCTCGGAGTAGGCCGCTACGTGGCTGGTTGGGAGGTAATATGCGCCCCATCGCAGTAGTTGGCCCCACCGCCTCCGGCAAATCTGCGCTCGGGCTGGCCCTAGCCCATGAACTGGGTGGGGAAGTGGTCAATGTCGATTCCATGCAGCTATACCGCGGCATGGATATCGGCACCGCAAAGCTTTCCCCCGCAGAGCGCGAAGGCATTCCGCACCACCAGCTCGATGTCTGGGACGTGACGGAAACCGCCTCCGTGGCGCGCTATCAGCAGGCGGCCTTGCGCGATATCGAGGACATCATGTCCCGCGGTAAGACGCCCATCCTCGTCGGCGGATCCATGCTCTATGCTCAGGCATTGGTGGATGATTGGCAATTCCCGCCCACCGATCCGCAGGTCCGTGCCAAATACGAGGCCCGCCGCGCCGATATCGGAACCGACGCACTCCACGCCGAGCTGGCGCGCGTCGATCCGGCCGCGGCCGCCATCATTGAGGACAAAGACCCCCGGCGCACCGTCCGGGCACTCGAGGTCATCGAGCTGACCGGCAAGCCCTTTAAGGCCAGCCAGCCGCCGAAGAATGGCCCGCCTCGGTGGGGAACCAAGCTGCTGGGGCTGCGCACAGACAGCGAGTGGTTGAACCCGCGCATCGAAAAGCGCACGCGCCTCATGTTTGAGCAAGGCCTCGTCGAAGAAGTAGAGCGCCTGCAGGATAAGGGGCTTGTGGCCGATTCCACCGCGGGCCGCGCGATTGGCTATGCGCAGGTGCTACAAGCCCAGCGCGGCGAACTGACGTGGGAGGATGCGGTAGAACGCACGATTACTGGCACCCGCCGGTACGTGCGCCGCCAGCGTTCCTGGTTCAACCGCGATAAGCGCATTACCTGGCTCGATGCCGCGGGCGATACTACCGCCGAGGCTTTGCACGCGCTTCGGCGCTAGGGTAGAAGGCATGAAATTTGCCAAAGGCCATGGAACTGAAAATGACTTCGTCATCGTAGAAGACTTCGACGCCAAAATGCCGCTCGCACCGGATCGCGTGGCGGCGCTGTGTGACCGCCGGGCGGGCATCGGCGGCGATGGCCTGTTGCGCGTTGTGCGCGCCGGCGCCCTCGTGGACGCGGGCGAGTTGGCGGCACTTCCGGACGGGGTGGATTCCGCCGACTGGTTTATGGATTACCGCAACGCCGATGGGTCCGTGGCGGAAATGTGCGGCAATGGCACCCGCGTCTTTGCCCACTGGCTGCGCTCGCACGACTTGGTTAGCGAGGACGCATTCACCATCGGCACCCGGGCGGGCGCCAAGCAAGTAACGGTGCATTCCTGCGATGCCACTGCCGCTAGCGTCACCGTGGAGATGGGGCCCGCGCGCGTGACCGGGGTGTCTACCGCGTCCGTGGGCGGTGAGTCCTACGCCGGACTCAGGGTGGATATGGGCAACCCGCACCTCGCGGCCGTCATTCCGGGCTTGGAGCCAGCAGCTTTGGCCGCCAAGGAACTCACGGCGCCGGTCTATGATGAATCCTTCTTCCCGGGTGGGGTCAACTTTGAGCTGGTGACCCCGCTGCGGGAGGGGCAGGTGCATATGCGCGTCTTCGAGCGCGGGGTTGGGGAGACGCAGTCTTGTGGCACGGGCACGGTCGCGGCAGCTACCGCCGCGCTTGCCGATGCCGCCCAAGCCCTCGGCACCGTCCACGTCCACGTTCCTGGCGGCGAGGTCACCGTTGAGGCCTATGACGGCGGTACGCGCTTGACGGGCCCCTCCGCCATCGTTGCTACGGGCGAAACGAGCCTGTAGAGGCGTTAGTTTCCGTCGTCGATCTGCCGCGTGCGGTAATCCGGGCCGAGCCGGAAGGCCGCGCGGCGGGCCGCCAGCCACGATTCTTTCAGCTCGCGGGCGCGCTCATCGGTGACGCGGAGGAGTGATTCTAACTCCTGCGTGCGCATGCCGTGGGCGTGGATTCTGATATTGAGGCGGCGGAGGAAGCGGCGCGCCCCGGCTAATTCGTAGTGGAACGCATCTATGGCGGGGTGGGAGCAGTCGAGGTCGAGCAGCGCCGGCCGGTACAGCGTGCGATCCGCCAGTGGCTCCGCCTCCGTGGACGTTTCGAATTCCTCGAATTCGGCGATGACGTCCTGGATATCGTCCGCCGAAAGCGAGATGGAGCTGCGCAGGGCCCTCCGTTCCGCGGTATCGGGGCGCGTGCGCAGCATAAACCACCCCGCGCCCACCAGCATGGCGGCGATGATGAGGCCGGGCAGTTTTAGCGTGGCAACAATCGCGATCGCGCAAAGGACCAGGAGGATAAAGACAAGTGTCCTCCGGTTTTGCGGATCGCTAAGGAAAGCCATGGCCTAAAACTAGTGCCCGCCGCAGCCGCAACCGCCGGATCCGCAACCGCATCCGCCATCGCCGCAGCCGCCAGACGGCATGTCAATAGCGGCGGTGAGCAGGGCCGTACCGGAGATTACGGTATCCTTGGCCGGCAATTCGCCACGGTCCGCCGGCAGGCAGAGATCGAAGGGGAATAGCCCGTCCATGACGAGGTGCGCGAACTTTTCGCCGGTGAGTTCATTGGTGCGCCATTCGGCTTCCATCACCCGGGCGGCAAAGGTGGCGGCGGGCGTGGGGGCCTGCGCGCCGGAGCCAGAGGCGATGACGCGTGCGCCTTCGGAGTCAAAAAGGGCGGGGTACTCACCGGTCTTGGCCTCGTAGGCAGAAGGGGAGTCGTAGGTGGAGATATCAAGGCCCATGGCGGTCAGCGATACCTGCTGCCATTCCTGCCGCGGTTCTTCTGCCAACAGTGGACCCTGCGCGAGATTCGCCGTGACTTGAGCCAGCGGCGTGCCGAAGGGATCGATGATGTCCATGATCGCTAGCACGTCATTAAACATCTCCACGTGGGCAAAGCCCTGCGTGACCGCATCGAAACCAATAAAGGTGGCGTAAGGCTCAACCGCCAAGATATTAAGCTGGGCGCCCGAAGGATCGCCGTATTGGATGAGTTGGCCACCGCGGACCTCACCGGTGACGGCAAGGCGGTCCGTGGCGATGGCTGCCTCGACCGCGTCCTGCCAGCGTTCGAAATCCAAGCCGATGGCCTGCATCTCAGTATTCTTCTTCTGGGTAGTAGTCGTTGGCCTAGGCTGCGTCGTTTCCATAGGCACCATTGTATCGCTTTGTCCAGTAAGCCCGGAAACCGCAATTCCCGTTTTGAGGCCTAACGTGCCAAAATAGATAGCAATATGAACAAATTTTCCCCGCAGAATTCTGATAGCTCAGCGAGCAAGGACGAACTTCTCGCCCAGGCCTTCCGCGACCACGCGGAAACCCCGCAGGAAACCACGCCCACCAGCGGCGATCTAGATTTGGCCGAGCGCAATGCCTTCCGCCGCGTTACCCGCGAGACCTCAATCCGTGCCGAGGACACCACCGATGGCTACGAGGTGGAATACCGAAAACTGCGCCTCGAGCGCGTCATCCTCGTGGGCGTGTGGACCGAAGGCACCGTAGCGGAGGTTGAGGCCACGATGGATGAGCTGGCCGCCCTGACCGAGACCGCCGGTGCCGACGTAGTCGAAATGATCTACCAAAAGCGCGATAAACCGGACCCTGGTACCTTCATCGGCTCGGGCAAGGTAAAAGAGCTCCACGATATCGTCGAGGCCACCGGGGCCGATACCGTCGTGTGCGATGGTGAGCTGAACCCAGGCCAGCTCACCGCATTAGAGCGCGCGCTCAATACCAAGGTCATCGACCGCACCATGCTCATCTTGGACATCTTTGCTCAGCACGCAAAGTCCAAGGAAGGCAAGGCGCAGGTTTCGCTGGCGCAGCTGGAATACCTCTATACCCACACCCGCGGTTGGGGCGGCAACCTCTCGCGCCAGGCCGGCGGCCGCGCCGGTTCCAATGGCGGCGTCGGCCTGCGCGGCCCCGGTGAAACCAAGATTGAAACCGACCGCCGGCGCATCCGCACTGAAATGGCGCGCCTGCGCAAGGAATTGCGCGGGATGAAAACCGCCCGCGAGGTCAAGCGTTCTCGGCGCCAGTCCTCCACGATCGCCCAGATCGCCATCGCCGGCTACACCAACGCCGGCAAGTCCTCACTCATTAATGCCATGACGAACGCGGGCGTGCTTGTGGAAGACGCACTTTTTGCCACCTTGGATCCCACCACGCGCCGCGCCTCGCTTGCCGATGGCCGCCAGGTCGTCTTCACCGATACCGTCGGCTTCGTCCGCCACCTGCCCACCCAGCTGGTGGAGGCCTTCAAATCCACCCTGGAAGAGGTGCTCGCCGCCGATATCATGCTGCACGTCGTCGACGGATCGGACCCGTTCCCGCTCAAGCAAATCGAGGCGGTCAATAAAGTCATCTACGATATCGTCAGCGAGACTGGTGAGCAGGCCCCGCCGGAAATCATCGTGATCAACAAGATCGACCAGGCCGATCCGCTCGTGCTCGCGGAGCTGCGCCACGTCCTGGATCATGAGGACGTCGTCTATGTTTCGGCGCGCACGGGGGAGGGCATCGACGAGCTGAGCGCGCGCGTGGAGCTCTTCCTCAACTCCCGCGATAGCCACGTTAAGCTGCAGGTTCCCTTCACCCGCGGCGATGTCGTCTCCCGCGTGCACGCCGAGGGCACCGTGCGCAGCGAGGAATATACCGAAAATGGCACGCTTGTCGATGTCCGCCTGCCCGCCACCACCGCCCGCGAGCTCGCCGAATTCATCGTGGAGGAAGATTCCTAAAATTCGTGCTCCATGGCCCATAATGGTGGTTCGTGAGCATACTAGGTTGGACCGTCCACGGCGACGGTAAGAAGATTGCACCAGGCGCCGTGGTCGCGCCCGAGGAACGACTAAGTTGGGGCCGAACCATTGGCATCGGCATGCAGCATGTGGTGGCGATGTTTGGTGCCACGCTGTTGGTGCCCACCCTGACCGGATTTCCGGTCAATACCACGCTGCTATTTTCTGGCATCGGCACCATCCTCTTCTTGCTGATTACGCGCAATCGTCTGCCGTCCTACTTGGGCTCGTCGTTTGCTTTCATCGCTCCGCTGACCGCCTCGCAGCAATACGGGATTGCGGCGCAGGCCGGATCCATTCTGGTGACCGGTTTGGTGCTGGTGGCGGTCGGTTTCGTGGTCAAGGCTGCTGGCAGGCGGGTGCTCGATGCTGTGATGCCACCGGCGGTTACCGGCGCCATCGTCGCGCTCATCGGGCTCAACTTGGCGCCGAATGCGGCCGAAAACTTCGCCAGCCAGCCGTTGGTAGCAGGCATTACGCTGCTGGTCATCCTCTTGGCCACTGTGGCCGGGCGCGGCATGGTATCGCGCCTGTCCATCCTCATCGGAGTGGTCGTCGGCTGGATTTTCGCCGCCCTGACCGGCAACTTGGGCGAGGATGCCAAGGCCGCCATCGATGCCGCCCCGTGGGTAGGACTGCCCGAATTCCATGCCCCTGAGTTCCATCTTTCGGCCATCGCCGTGGCCCTGCCGGTGCTCGTGGTGCTGATTGCGGAAAACGTCGGGCACGTTAAGGCTGTCTCCGAGATGACCAACCGCGACTTAGACGATCTTGCCGGCGATGCGCTGATTGCCGATGGCCTCGCTTCCTCCCTCGCCGGCGGCTTCGGCGGCTCCGGTACCACCACCTATGCCGAGAATATTGGCGTCATGGCCGCCACGCGCGTTTATTCCACCGCCGCTTATTGGGTCGCCGCCCTCACCGCCATCTTGCTGGCCTTCGTCCCGAAGTTCGGCGCGCTGATCTTCACCATCCCTACCGGCGTGCTCGGTGGGGCAACCCTCGTGCTCTATGGCCTTATCGGCATGCTGGGCGTGCGCATCTGGATGGATAATGAGGTCAACTTCAATAACCCGGTGAACCTGACCGCGGCCGCGGTGGCCTTGATCGCGGGCATCGGCAACCTGACGCTGACCGTGGGCGGGGTGAGCTTGGAGGGCATCGCCTGGGGCTCGGTCGGCATCATCGTTGCCTATCCGATCATGCGGAAGCTGTACGAAACCGTGGGCGAAGGCCACGACGCTAAATACTAAATTCTGTGGATAACTTTGTTGAACCCGCCGCGAAATAGGGCCGTAGCGGTACGGTTTGCAGCCTAATCCACAGGCCTTCGTGCGTGCGGTCGCGGCTGCGCCGGGTTCTGCGCTGTACTAGGCGGCATGAACGCACTCGACCGTTACTTATCCGCGCTGGGCCAGGGGATGGACATCATCGCCGCCGCCCAGGGCTTAAGCGAGCGCGACTTGGTGGAGCGCGGTGCCAGCGACGTCGCCGCGCGCGATGTGGTGCAGCTTTGCGATATCTATTTTGGCCGCAGTGCCTTTAGCGCCAAGCAACGCACGGCCCGCTCGACGACGCACCCACTAGACGTGCTCACCCTGATCGAGAAATTCGCACTGCGCGCTCGCACCCAGCGCGATGCCTGGGCCGTGCGCTCCGAGTTGTGTAAATTTCGCGGCAGCGCCACGGCCTTGCGCAAACGGGCGCGCGCCATGTTGCGGGAGCTCCAACCGCCCCGCACTCCCAAGAAAGGAGTGCGCATTACCCGCCGGCCGCGCGGACCGTGGTCGTTGACCATTACCGGGGAATCCTCCGATGTCGCCGATATGCACTCTGCTCTTGATAACGAGCGCCCACTGGAGTCCGTTAAATCCATCTTCTTCGGAGGGAAGTCTGGGGCGCGCACCACTGCGAGCACGCAGGTGGTCATCACCTTGGACGAGCTCGATCGCATCGTTGACGGCGATGGCGAGGAAATAACCCTGCAGCTCACCAATGGCTCGCGAATCAGCGGTGCCGACCTCGTGAGCCGGGTTTTAAGCGATCACGGATACATCACGCTTGTGCATCCCGTTGAGGGACCGGTCAATTTGTACCGCACGTCCCGGTTCGCCAACGCGAAGCAGCGGTTGATGGCTGCCGCAGTCAATCCCGTATGTCCCTGGGAAAAGTGCAACTATCCTGCGGATGAGTGCCAGATCCACCACCTAGAAAGCTGGCAGCACGGTGGCAATACCAATGCCGCTAATCTCGCTACCTGCTGCCCGTACCACAACGGCGTTAACGACGATGACCCGAAGGCGCCACCGCGGCGCGGGCGATTGGCCCGAATACAAGGAAAGGTTCGTTGGCTTCCTCCCTGGGCCACGCCTCCCGGAAGCCCTAACGGAAACGACCGGCCGACGACCGATGGCCGCAATTGAGTGCTGCACTAACGAGTTAAATCTGCTCACAGGGGTAGCGAAGAACTGCCTGCGGATCGCAAAAGCTCCCCGCCATCAAGGCGAGGAGCGTACGAATCGTGCTTAAACGCTAGTTATGAGCAGCAGCGTTTAGGAAGCATCAAGATCCTGCTCGATGAGGCCGGCGATCTTCTCAACGGCTTCTTCGTTGTCAGAGGTAACGGTGACCTCGTCGCCCTGCTCAGCACCGAGGGCCATGATCATCAGGGAAGAAGCGGCGTCGGTTTCGTTATCGTCATCTTCACCAACAAGGTTCAGGAAAATGTCCTCGTCGAATTCGCCGGCAGCGTCAGCAATGATGGAGGCAGGACGTGCGTGCAGTCCTACGGAGGAGCCGACCTTTACAGTCTTGGAAGCCATGGAATTTATCCTTTCTGTGGTTAATTTATCGTGATCCAGTGTACGAGTGTTTGGTTTATGCCGCCACGTTCTGGGAACTGGTCTTGGACTCTGGAGCAGCCTTTTGAGCAGCTTGCTGGACGGTTTTATTTGGACAGAATTGCTTCATGGCCAAGACTGCGACGGTGGATACCGCCACGCCGGCAAGGATTGCGACCAGGTAAGCCCAGAACGGATCGATAGCGAAGGCGACGAAGACACCACCGTGCGGGGCACGGGACTCGACCGACAGCGCCATGGAGATAGCACCCGTCACGGCACCACCGGCCATCATAGAAGGGATGACGCGGAACGGATCGGCCGCGGCGAACGGAATGGCGCCTTCGGAGACGAAGGACAGGCCGAGCAGCCAGGCGGACTTACCGTTTTCCTGCTCAGCAGGAGTAAACAGTGACTTGCGAATGAAGGTTGCCAAGGACAGTGCGATGGGCGGAACCATGCCGGCGGCCATGACCGCGGCCATGATTTGCATGGAGGCTACATCGCCAGTGGACAAGCCCGCGGTGGCAAAGAGATAGGCGGCCTTGTTGACCGGGCCACCCAGGTCGACGCACATCATCAGGCCCAAGATGATGCCGAGCACTACGGCAGAAGACCCAGACATGGAAGACAGCCAATTTTGCAGGCCCTCCATCAGCGCGGCCAGTGGGGCGCCCAGCAACAGGTACATCGCCAGGCCAACGACCAGGGAGGTCAAAAGCGGAATGATGACCACCGGCATGAGGGAACCGAGCCAGCGCGGGACCTTCCAATTGCCAATCCACAGGGCGATAAAGCCGGCCAACAAACCGGTCACCAAGCCCCCGATAAAGCCCGCGTCGAGCGTTACAGCGATAGCACCGCCGACGAAGCCCGGCGCAATACCCGGGCGCCCGGCCAGGGCGTAGGCGATATAGCCAGAAAGTGCGGCGACAATAAAGCCCATTGCGGCCTGGCCGATGGCAAAGAGCACTGCGCCTATATAAAGCGAGTAGCCGGAATGCTCGAACGACATCGTCTCGCCGTCGACGATGATGTCATTGCCCGGCAGGTTGGACAGGGAGTAATTGGTGGAAAGTGCCTGCCAGCCATTGGCCATATCGGCGCCACCGAAGAGGAATCCGAGGGCGAGCAGCAGGCCGCCGGCGGCAACGAACGGCACCATGTAGGACACACCGGTCATAATCGCCTGTTGGATGCGCTTGCCCCAACCCAGCGACTGGCCCTCTTCTTCGGCGGAGGAAGATGAGGCCGTGCCAGAGACCTTGCGGGCGTTCGGGTTCTTTGCCGCCGCAATGGCTTCATCGAGCATCTTGCCGGGCTCGTTGATGGCGCGCTTGACGCCGGATTCGATGACGGGTTTGCCCGCGAAGCGCTCGCGGTCGCGCACGCCGACGTCCGTGGCAAAGATGACGGCATCGGCAGCATCGATGGTGGACTGCGAGACCGATTCATTATTGGACGAGCCCTGGGTTTCGACGGTGAGATCGACGTCGTCGCGCTCGCCGGCGGTCTGGGTGAGGGCATCGGCAGCCATGTAGGTGTGCGCGATGCCGGTCGGGCAGGCCGTGATGGCAACGATGCGGGTAGCTTGTGCCGAGTCTCCCGCGCTTTCCGATGCCGCTTCCGCTGCCCCACCTGCAGCAGCCTCCGCGTTGTCCTGCTTTTTCTTCTTCGCTTTTTCCGCGTTGACGACGGCGAGGATTTCCTTGACGATTTCTTCCTTCGTCGTCGCGGTGCGCAGGGCCTCTAGGAAGTCCTTGCGCACGAGAGCGCGGGCGAGCTTGGAAAGAATCTGCAGGTGGGCCTTGCCGCCGCCAGCAGGTGCGGCAATGAGAAAGACTAACTGGGCATCGCCGTCGGGGCCGGAAAAATCCACGCCGCGGGACAGGCGGGCGAAAGCCAACGTCGGCTCGGTGACGGCCTCGGAACGGCAGTGGGGGATGGCCACGCCGCCTGGCACACCGGTGCCGGCCTTGGCTTCGCGGTCGATGGCGGGCTGGGCGAGGCCTTCGACCTCGGTTGCGCGCCCGGTATCGTGCACCAAGGTGGCGAGGTTGGTGATTACGGAATCGACGCTATCGCCGAAGTCGGCGTCGAGCGCTACCAGTTCGGTAGTGATGAGATCGGATGCCATGATGGAAGGCTCCTTTAGCTATAGAGCGGAGATGGAGGTGTGGGCGGTATCGAGTTCTTCGGGGTGGGGGAATTGGGTGCCCGGTTTTGCGGCCGCAGCGGTGCCATAAGCCACCGAGAGCGCAAGGGAATCTGCCGGTCCTTTCCCCTGCGTGCGCCCTAATAGGTATCCGGCCAACGCGGCATCACCCGCGCCGACCGTGGATTTCACCGTGGCAGGAGGCGGGGTGGCAGCCCATGCGCCGTCTGCGTTTACCAGCACGGCGCCGGCGCCGCCGAGGGTGACAAGCACTTCCTTGATGCTGCGCTTCACGACATCTCTAGCAGCCTCCACGACCGGGCTATAGTCTCCGGCCGCAGCGGCGCGCTCGAGGGCGAGGCCATCCTGACCGGTGAGCTGCCCCAGTTCGAAGCCGTTGGGTTTGATGAGATCCGGGGCTGCGGAATCGAGCTGCTCGGCGATGGCCTTCATCGGGGCATCGGAGGTATCGACGGCGATGCGCGCCTGCGGGGCGGCAGTGCGGATTTCCTTGATGAGGTCGGTATACCACCCGGCGTCAACACCCTTGGGAAGCGATCCGGCAAGGGCTACCCAATCGGCGGATTGGGCGTGGCGGGTAAGGGTGGCGATGAGGTGGTTTTGGGTGGCATCGGAAAGCAGCGGGCCAGGGCCATTGACCTTGGTGGTCGTGCCATCTGGCTCGGTGATGGTGGTATTGACGCGCACACCGCCATCCATGTCCACGTGGGCGTAGGGGAGGTCGACGTCGTGGATGAGGTTGATGAACGGATCGGCCGCGCGGGCGGGGAAGAGGGCTAGGGTTTCTTTCCCGGCGAGGTGAACCGCGTGGGCGACGTTGACGCCTTTACCGCCCGCAACCTGGGTAACACTGGCGGCGCGGTGAACATCGCCTGAGGTTAAAGGCTGATTGAGCGCCAGGGTGGCGTCGATGCTTGGGTTTGGGGTGAGCGTGAGGATCATCGAGAACTTATCCCTTTCGCAGAGTGCGTATATTGGGGGCCACACGCAGTCGGTCCGGTTGGAACACGCGCTTAAGCCCGCCATTAATGTTTATTCTTGCCCGATTGTGTTGGAAAGTCAATAGAAACCGTGTGGCATACATTGCATTTCTGTTGGATTTGTGATGATCTGGAAATAAATAAGCCGCTATCTTCGAAGGAAGTATCGCCATGGAAAATACGCTTCAGTCCACTGTTAAAGGAACCGGCGTTGTTGCTGGAGTCGCCTATGCAGAAGCCGTATGGGTCCGCCCCCGCCCGGACCTGCCTACTGAAGGAAGTATTGACCAAGAGGCCAACAGCGAAGCCGAATACGATCGCTTCCTCGAGGCAGTCGATATCGTTGCCAGCCGCTTGGAAAACCGCGCCGCAGCCGCGGAGGGCCAAGCCTCGGAAGTGCTGACCGCAACCGCCGGCATGGTCAAGGACCGCGGCTGGCACAAGGCCGTGCGCAAGAACATCCGCTCCGGCAAGAATGCCGAGTTCGCCACGGTGGGAGCCACGGACAAGTTCGTCACCATGTTTGAGGCGGCCGGCGGCGTTATGGCTGAGCGCACCACCGATCTGAAGGACGTGCGCGACCGCGTCATCGCCCAGCTGCGCGGCGAGCAGGAGCCCGGTTTGCCCATGGTGGAAGGCCAAGCGGTACTTTTTGCCGATGACCTCGCGCCTGCCGATACCGCCACCCTGGATACCGCGCATATCCGCGCACTCGTCACCGAGCTGGGCGGGCCCACCAGCCACACCGCGATCATCGCTCGCCAGCTCGATATTCCGTGCATCGTTGCCGTGGGAAACAAGCTGCGCGAGATTGAAAGCGGCACGCTCGTCTTCGTCGACGGTGCGCTTGGAACCGTGACGCTGGGCGCGGACGAGGCAGAATCCACCAAGGCGGTCGAAGAATATCGCGAGCGCGCCGCCCGCGTTGCCGAATGGACTGGACCAGCGCAAACCAAGGACGGCCACCGCGTGCAGCTTTTGGCCAACGTGGCCGATGGCAACGCCGCCCGCATCGCCTCCGACTCGCAGGCAGAGGGGATTGGCCTCTACCGCACGGAGCTGTCGTTCCTATCCGCTAGCGAGGAGCCTTCCGTTGACGAGCAAGCAAAGATTTACAGAAAGGTCTTCAACGCCTACCCCGATTCCAAGGTCGTGGTGCGCACCTTGGATGCTGGCTCCGATAAGCCGATTTCTTATGCCACGTTGTCCTCTGAGGAGAACCCGGCGCTGGGTGTGCGCGGTCTGCGCATTGCCCGCGATAACGAATCCCTCTTGACGCGCCAGTTGGATGCGATCGCACAGGCTGCGGAGTCCCGCGGCGAAGCTGCCGAGACCTGGGTCATGGCACCGATGGTGGCGACGTCGAAGGAGGCCCAGTGGTTTGCGGAGCTGTGCCGGGAGCGTGGCCTGACCGCGGGCGCGATGATTGAGGTGCCCGCAGCAGCGCTGATGGCAGATAAGATCATGCCGCATCTGGACTTCGTATCCATCGGCACCAACGATCTCACCCAGTACACGATGGCCGCTGACCGCTTGTCGCCACAGCTTGCTTACCTCACCGATCCGTGGCAGCCGGCCGTGCTTCGTCTGATCCAGCACACCTGCATCGCTGGACACGAATACAACGTCCCGGTTGGCGTCTGCGGTGAGGCCGCCGCCGATCCGCTACTGGCTTGCGTATTGACCGGCCTTGGCGTCAACTCCTTGTCGGCTGCGTCCACCGCAGTCGCCGGCGTCGGTGCCCAATTAGCCGAGTTGACCTTCGATCAGTGCCAGCAGCTTGCCGATGCCGCCCTCAACTCCGAAGGCCCCTCCGCCGCCCGTGCCGCGGCGATGGAGCAGATAGAAAAATTCAACTAACGGCATAACACTTCGCCCTCCCTACCCGTGCTATTTGGAGCCGAGATAGGGAGGGCGAAGTCGTGTGTGGCCTGGCGCTATTCGCTGGCTAGGACGACGTCGATCTCGCGCTCGCGGAGCACATCGACGAAGGATTCCGGCGCGCCGGAATCGGTGATGACGACATCGATATCGGCAATAGAAGCGAAGCTTACCAGGTAATCGTTGCCCAATTTGCTGGAATCGCACATGACCACGACCTTGTGGGCATTCGTGACGAAGGCAGATTTGATGGCTGCTTCTTGGGAATCGGCCGTCGACAAGCCGTGATCGAGGGTCAGGGCATTGGTGCCGATAAAGGCGACATCGGCACGCATGAGCGCCATGGTGCGCAAGGCGGTATCGCCGACGACGGCCTGAGTGATTGCGCGTACGGTTCCGCCGAGGAGCTGGACATCGGGGACGCCACTATTGGCGAGGGACAGCGCAATGGGCAGGCTATTGGAGACGATATTGAACTGCGCTTGCGGGTATTGCTGGCTGATGAGCTCGGCAAAGGTATTGATGGTGGTGCCGGCGTCCAAAAAAATGCTACCGCCGCCAGGGGGAAGGAAATCGAGCGCGGCATGCGCGATGGCGGCCTTGGCCCCCGATGCGGATCGCTGACGGGTATCGAGCGTGAGCTCCGCGGTTTGGAAGGCTTGCGAAGCAACGGCGCCGCCGTGCACGCGGTGGACAACGCCCTCTCTATCCAGCACAGCTAGGTCGCGGCGGATGGTTTCGGCAGTCACATCGAAACGCTCTGATAAATCGGTGACGTTAACGCGACCCTCGACAGCAGTTTGGGACGCGATTTGGCGGCGTCGCTCCTCTGCGTACACGGACCCTCCTTGCTCCTTGCCTTCGGCCGGGCGGTTACTCCATTTGCGTATGCAGGTGCGCGGTGAAAGCTATATGATGTGGGATTTCTTCCTCCATTGTGTCAAAATTCGGCGGTAATCGGACGAAAACAAAAATGCAGGTTTGTGCGGCTGTCCGTTTTTGAACAAAACTTGCTGGTCAGTAAGCAATATTTCACCTTGATGAAAGTCAGACCTATTAGCGATTAACTTACGGATCCGTTATTTCGGGGGTGCTTTATCAATAGGGCGCCCGAGTTCAAGTTGGTTTTATGGGGCGCGATTGTATGGATGAACGGTCTTAAACTTTGGTAAAACTGGTACCGCCCTGCTCTTCAAGGCGGGGAGACAGGGCTGTGCGAGTGGGTCGAAAGAATGCGTTTCAAGGAAGCGGGCGCAGAATACAGGTAGCGGTTATGGCCGCTGGTGAAGAACCGGCGTACAGCGAGTTCACATCTGCCTGGCGCGACTTAGAGCTTGCGGAAGACGGATACTACCTTGCCCATAATCTCTGCATCGTCGCCGTTGATGGGTGGGTAGGCATCATTGTGGGGAAGGAGCCACACGCCGGAGGAGTCGCGGTGGAATTCCTTGACGGTGGCCTCGGAGTCATCGAGAAGCGCGGCGACAAACTCGCCTTCCTCAGCCACTGACTGCGACCGGATGATGACCCAGTCGCCGTTAAGGATGCCGGCATCCTGCATGGAATCACCCACAACCTGCAACATATAAAGCTCGCCGCCGCCGACGACCTCGTCCGGCATGGGGAAATACGTATCAATATTTTCCTCTGCGGTGATCGGTGCACCGGCGGCAATGCGTCCCACGACTGGAATATAAGCTACGGCAGCGGACTCTTCAGGGCTGCGGGCAGAGGTATCGGTGGCCTCTTTAGATTTACGACCTGGTTTCTTTTCGCCCTCGTCGGTATTGAGGTGACGCACATCGACCGCGCGTGGCTTATTAGGATCGCGGCGCAAGAAGCCCTTTTCTTCCAGCTGCTTGAGCTGATAGGCCACGGACGAGGTGGATTGCAGGCCTGCGGCATCGCCAATTTCGCGGATGCTGGGTGGGTAGCCGCGTAACATCACCGCATCGCTGATGACGTTCAGGATGCGGCGTTGCCTTTCGGAAAGAGAAGCGTAATCGTTCTTTGCGTTGCTTGCTTTTTTGTGGCCCATGTGCGGCTCCTAGCTAGGGGTCTGAGGTTCTGCGGTCGTGGCTTGAAAAGGGGACTGGGTGGCAGTTGCGTGCCATAACCCATTTGTAGCACGAAAAGTACAGGCGTTCGAGATTTGCACACAAAACTGGACAGGTTTTCGAAGGAATGCTATAAATCGAACATAGAATCAATCTCGAACACAGGAGCGACATTATGCTTCTGTCGTGTCAAGGGGCCGTTTTAGACTTACGGCGGTCGTCGAAAGGAAAGAAATGTCTCAACTACTTAACTCTCGCAATAACATGGTTAAACAGCACTCGGTACGTTCACAGATCGTACCTTCAGCCGCTATCTGGGATATTGATGATCGTAGGTGGGGTGCTCAGCATCCCCGCTCTGAAAGAGGAAAAATTAGGACACTAGATTCTGAATATCGAACGAATTCTAAAGGGGATTCGAATATGTGGACTGAAGAATATTCGTTGCCTAATGTGGCGAACAAGACGATCGAAGAAGACGATGCCCAGAGTTCACGCAAGAATTATCTCCTTGGTGCTGTGTTCGGCGCTGCGGTATTTTTTGGCACGGTCGTCGGCGGATTGATGGGCACGAGCGCTGAGGCACCGACTGAACCTGGCGCTTCGGTACAGCAAGTAGAAGCAGCGCTCGTTCAGTAATGCATCTAGTACTTAAGCGAGCGTTGGGAGGGCTTTAGGCTTGGCGTCTTTTTTGCCATCAGCTTGCCTTCCTCTGATTAGACGAGACCTGCTCACTTAACGAGGCAGGCATGCCGGTAACAGGAGTCTGGTGTATTGGCGTCTGAATCCTGGTTTGGCCTCGGGGTAAACTAAGCCGAGAAGCTAAAATAGCGAAAGGACTAGCGTGTACTGCCCGTTTTGCCATAACGAACAATCCCGCGTTATTGACTCTCGCGTGGTTGATGCAGGCGCATCGATACGGCGCCGCCGCGAGTGTGCTTCGTGTAAAGGGCGTTTTACCACTGTGGAAAAGGCCGTACTGCTGGTCGTTAAGAGAAACGGCCTTGCAGAACCATTTAGCAGGGACAAACTCATTCGGGGTGTCAGGCGCGCTTGCCAGGGCCGAGATGTTAGCGATGATGCCCTTAAGAAGTTGGCACAAGAAGTTGAGGAAACAGTGCGGGGCCATGGGTCATCGCAGGTTAACGCCAACGAAATTGGGCTTGCGATCCTTGAGCCGCTGCGCGACCTAGACGAGGTCGCATATCTGCGCTTTGCCTCGGTATATAAATCTTTCGAGAGCGCGGACGATTTTGAATCGGAGATTCGACTGATGCGGCGACGCGATCGCGGGGACCTTTAAAATGCGGGGCTTATGGCGGTTTCTTAGCAGTTATACGGCCATGCGAGTGCAGGTTTAGAGCAGTTTTAGCTGGCTTTTTGCATCATTATTTCGCTGTGGTCGGCTAATTCTCATGGCGCCGGCGGCCAGGAGAACGGATTTCCTTGTGGTTCGTCGGCAGCGGCGCATGGGCGGCAGTTGTGTTTGGGCTGCGGCGATAGTCGGCTGGCGGTTTTGGTTAGCCAGCCGACCGACCAGCGATGGCGGGAGCGGAGTTCTCAGCGGGTGACGGGGACTCGAGGTGCTGGGAGGTCAGCGCAGTTTATCCACTGCCTTCTGGATCCTCCGCAGGGATACCGCGTGCGCCGTTCCGAGGCGCTGGGCGAATAGCGAGACCCGCAATTCCTCGATCATCCAGTGGAGGTCCTTGACCTCGCGCGTCCTTTTACGACCCGCGGGGAGGTTGCGCAGCCGGTTTGCCAGGTAGGCCATGGCGTTATCTACCTCGGCCTGACGGTCGGCATCGCGATCTGGGTCGAGCGACAGGTCTTCCAAGCGGATCCGCATTGCCTGGATGTAGCGGGGAAGGTGTCGCAGGTGCGCGGCTCCGTGCACGGTGATGGCATTCGGCGGGAGAAGGAAAGCGAGTTGCTTTTCCATATCGTCGATGGCGGGACCGTCCCAGTGAGAAAGCTCGGCGCGGAGATTGGAATACTCAGCTAAGCCAGGTGCGATCGAGACAATTGATTGCCGCACGCGGCCGGGGACCTGTGGTTTTACAGATTCCTTGAGCTCGGTAAACGCCTCAGGGGAGCGTACGGGGCCGCCGGCTTCGAGCATAAGATCACGGATTGCCGCGACGCGTGCGTCATTGACCAGCCCGTCGGCACCGCCATGCGGATAAGAGTCCACGGCGACGCGCTGTTGCAAGGGTAGCCCCTTGACCATTTGCGCGGTCGAGACAGAAATTTCGCGCATCAAGAGCGTGAGGGTGGTGGTGACCATGGCGGCATCGGCAGCGGCCTTGGTGGGGTGAACCTTAAGCTCCACGCCGTCTTTGGTGGCCACCAGCGCTGGGTAGGCGGTGACTTCGTGGCCGTCAACGGTGGTGGTGACGGTCTCGTCAACGGTGCCCAGGGTATCGTCGGTCCACTCGCTGACTGCGGTGGATTCGGCGGTGCGGCTAACTTGAGAGACGGACGATTTGATGTGCCCGGCCTGGCGCTCGCGCAGGGCGGCAAGGTCCCTATCGGAGTCGATGATGGTGCCACGCTTGTCGATGGCCGCGTAGTTCATCCGCAAATGATCCGGCAACTTGTCCGGTTGGAAGTCGGAGGCGTTGATGCCGTGCCCGCCGAGCTCGCGCAGGACATCGGCAAGCTGCTGGGTAAGGGGGCCTTCGAAGGGAATGAGCCGGTCCATGGCGCGCTCGGCAAATTCCGGGGCGGGCACGACGGTGCGCCGCAGGGCCTTGGGAAGGGAACGAATAAGCTCGTTGACGAGCTCGAATCGCAGGCCGGGAACGAGCCAATCGAAGCCTTCGGTATCGAGGCCGGCAAGCATGGGAACGGGGACCATGACGGTGACGCCATCGAGCGGGTCGCCGGGTTCGAATTTATAAGTCAGCTCGTAATCGATGGAGCCTTTGCGCCAGTGATCTGGGAAGGAGACTTCGGTTACGTCGTGGGAGTCATCGACAAGCGTGGCTGGGTCGAAATTCAGCAGATCGGGTTCCTGGCGGCGCTTTTTCTTCCACCAGGAATCGAAATGGCGGCCCGTGGTGACCTTGGCGGGAATGCGCTGGTCATAGAAATCGAAGAGGGTATCCTCATCCACGATAAGGCCGCGGCGGCGGGCCTTTTCCTCGTATTCGGCCGCTTCATCAAGGGCCTGCGCGTTTGCCTTGAGGAAGTCGTGGTGCGCGTTCCACTCGCCGGTGATAAGCGCATTGCGGATGAACATATCGCGCGCCGCGACGGGATCCACGCGGTGATAGGGCACGGTGCGATCCGCGACGATGGGCACGCCGTAGAGCGTGGACTTCTGGTGTGCGATGGCGGCCGCGCGCTTGCGGGACCACGTGGGATCGGAATAGTTGTGTTTGAGCAGGTCCGCACCGAGTTTTTCCACCCAGGCCGGATCGATAGCGGCAACGTCGCGTGCCCAAAGCCGAGAGGTTTCGACGAGCTCCGCCGCCATGAGGAACTCGGGTGGCTTTTTGGCCAAGGCGGAACCTGGAAAGACGAGGAAACGGGTATTGCGCGCGCCGTGGAACTCCTTGGAATTGCCGTCGCGGGCGCCAATATTGGAAAGCAGGCCAGATAGCAGCGCGATGTGAATATCGTCGGAGCGGCGTTCGGTGCCTTCTTGGTAATCCCACCCCAGCTGCTTGGAGACGTCTTTGAGCTGGCGGACCAGGTCGAACCACTCGCGGATGCGCATGTAGTGGAGAAACTCCTGCTTCATGCGCTTGCGGAATTTATTGCCTGATTGCTCATTGCGGGTCTGTTTGATGTAATCCCACAACTTCAGCATGGACAAAAAGTCAGAGGTCTTGTCCTTAAAGCGCGCGTGCGCTTGATCAGCTTGCGCTTGGTAGTCCAGCGGGCGTTCGCGCACGTCTTGGATGGTCATGGCGGCAACGATGACGATGACATCGTGGAGGCAGCCGTTGGTATGGGCCTCGATAAGCATGCGTGCCATGCGGGGATCGAGTGGGATGCGGGCCAAATTGCGGCCGGTTTCGGTCAGCGCCGGTTTCTCGTGCTTGTCTTGGAGGGCACCGAGCTCGTGGAGGAGGTTGAGGCCATCGCGAATGGCCTTGAACTCGGGTGGCTGGAGGAAGGGGAATTTCTCGATATCGCCGAGCTTGAGCGAGACCATCTGCAAAATGACGCTGGCCAGGTTGGTGCGCAGGATTTCCGGATCAGTAAACTCTGGTCGGCTTTGAAAGTCTTGCTCGCTGTAGAGGCGGATAGCGATGCCATCGGCGACGCGGCCGCACCTACCCGAGCGCTGATTGGCAGAGGCCTGCGAAATGGGCTCGATAGGTAGGCGCTGCACCTTGGTCCGCGTGGAATAGCGCGAGATGCGCGCGGTGCCGGTATCCACGACGTAGCGGATTCCGGGCACGGTCAGCGAGGTTTCGGCGATATTGGTGGCCAAAACGATGCGCCTTCCGCGGTGATTGCTAAATACGCGGTGCTGTTCCTGGTTGGACAGGCGCCCGAAGAGGGGAGCGACCTCCACGTTTTTCCACTTCTTAGCCTCGATTGCTTCCATAGCATCGCGGATATCGCGCTCGCCTGGGAAAAAGCAGAGGATATCGCCGTCGCCTTCTGCCATGAGCTCCTCGATGGCCTCGGTTAAGCCATCGAGCGGGTCTTGATCCACCAGCTTTCCACCGGCCTCGAATTCGAGGGGACGGTAGCGGATTTCTACCGGATAGGTGCGCCCGGATACCTCGATGATGGGCGCAGGGGTGCCATCGGGCTGGGCGAAGTGCTCGGCAAAACTTTCCGGATCGATCGTCGCGGAGGTGATGATCACTTTGAGATCGGGCCGCTTGGGAAGCAACCGCTTGAGATACCCCAAGAGGAAGTCGATATTCAGCGAGCGCTCGTGCGCCTCATCGATAATGATGGTGTCGTATTTATTAAGGAAGCGATCGCGCTGCATTTCCGCGAGCAGGATACCGTCCGTCATGAGTTTTACGGCGGTGCTATCAGAAACCTGGTCATCGAAGCGGATGGCGTAGCCTACAGATTCCCCGATATCTTGGTCCAGCTCGGAGGCGATGCGCTCGGCGACGGTCCGCGCGGCAATGCGGCGCGGCTGCGTATGGCCGATAAGGCCGCGGCGGCCCCGGCCGATGTCGAGGCAGATTTTAGGGATCTGCGTGGTTTTACCGGAACCGGTTTCGCCGGCAATGATGACGACCTGGTTTTCTTCAATCGCGGCAGCAATATCGTCCTTGCGGCCGCTGACCGGCAGGGAATCGGGGTAGGTGAGTGGGGGAACGGCGGCATCGACAAGCGCTAGGCGATCTGCGGCAGCCTGGATATCCTGGCCGACTTCGCGCAGGGCCTTGGGGGCGCGTGCCTTCGATAGGCGGCGGCGGAAGCTGCGGGCCTCGGCGATGGTGACGTTGTCTAATGCGGCAAAAAGTTCATCGCGGCTAGGGGCCTGCGATGTCGTGGTTTCATGCTGTGTCATGGCTAATCTATGAGCTTACCCCGGTTTCGTGGAGTGGAAAAAGTTGCTATTGTGAAAATACTTGTCTAAAAGATATTTTTCTCGTTGCACCCAACCCGAATATAGAAGGAAGGCACCGCTGATGAACGACAAAAACTCCGGTGGAAATGACGATTTTCCCCGCTATGAACCGACTGATCACCCGGAGGATCAGCCGAGCTACGGAAGCCTGCCGTCCTATGGCGGCAGCCACGAGAGCGGCAGCTACGAAAGCTCCGGCAATCAAGGATATGCGGGCTACCAAGCACAGGACAATACCGTAAATTCCGGCGGATTTACCGGAAAGCCCTCGGCCATTGATTCGATTTCGTGGGCCTTTCGCACGGTGTTTAAGAACTGGAAACTGTGGATACTCGGTGCCTTGCTCGTTGGCGTCATTGTCATAGCAGTCTCCGGAGTGAGCCTGGCCGTTGCTCCCGCAGAGGGCGCGGATGCCTCCGGTGCGGGATCCATTGTGCAAATCGTGTCCTACGTGATCATGGTCGTCGTCAGCTTGTTGGCGATGCGACTGGCGCTTTTCCAGATCGATGACCCGCGTACTGGGTGGAGCTATGTGGGCAAGGACGTGCGGTGGTGGCAGCCACTGGTGATCATGATCATCATCGGTATTATTTCCTCGGTAGTAATGTTCATCTTCGTTGGTGGCTCGATCTTCCTCGGCCCAGACGCGGGCGCCGACGCCACCGAGGACGAGGCGTTGGAAGCCATGGCGAGCTTTTTCGGAGTCATGGCTGTAGTGGCTCTCATCGGCCTATTCATCCAGCCGCTTTATATGCTGATGCAATGGTTTGCAGCCGACGGTGACGGGGTTGGCCAAGCCATTAAGAACGGTTTTAAGGCCGGTAAAGGAAACTACGGCCAGCTCCTGCTGCTGACGGTGCTCAACGCGCTGATTACGATTGCCGGCGGCATCCTGTTGCTGGTTGGCTTGATTGTGGCCGTACCGGTTACCTTACTGGCTACGGCTTACTTGTTCCGCCAGTGTGCAGGCCGCGCGACCGGCCAAACTGCGTAAGCGCTTTAGCATTATTTAAGGCCACCGAGGCATTGCTTCGGTGGCCTTAATCGTGTGTGGCGGTTTTATCCCTCCAGCGAGCGTGCGAGGGCATTTTCATAAGCGGCGGTAATCAGGGTGCCGAATTCGCGGAACTCTTCACTGCGTGCGGCAGAGGAGCGGAAGACGAGGCCGATTTCGCGCTCAGCGGTGACATCGGGATCGAAGTAGGCGATGCCGAGGTTCTTGCCGTGGCATTCGGTGGCCAATGCGGACTTGGGGATAAGGGTGCAGCCGAGCCCGCCCATGACCAGCTGCATAATGGTGGTAAGCGATGAGGCACGCGTGACGGAATTGGTTGCTTCCGCCGGGTTGACGTGGGCGTGCCGGCAGAGATCGACGATTTGGTCGCGGAGACAGTGGCCATCGTCAAGCAGCAGCAAATCCAAGTCCCGCAGCTCCGCCACCTGGACGTCCGTACGCCCGGCGATGGGGTGATCGGGCGGGCTGACGATGGCGAAGTCCTCGGTGTACAGCGGGCTGTCGACCATGCCCGTGGCCTCTGAAGGCAGCGCAAGGACGGCTAAATCGAGGTTGCCGTTGCGCAGGCGCGCGATGAGGTGCTGGGTTTGCTCCTCCACAAAGCGCGGCTCAAGCTCTGGGTAGGTCTCCGTAATCATCGCCAGCAAGTCCGGGAGGATATACGGGGCGATGGTCGGGATGACGCCAATGGTCAACGGGCCGGACAGCGTGCCGTGGGCGCCGCGGGCGTGCGCGAGAAAGGTATCGGCGGCCTCAAGTGTGGATTTGGCATAGGGCAGAAGGGTTTCACCGGCCGAGGTTACGATGACCTTGCGGGTGGAGCGCTCGATGAGCTGCACGCCGAGCCCCTGCTCGAGTGCCACGAGGCCCTGGGAGAGGGAGGGCTGAGAGATCTCCAGCTTGGCGGCAGCGGTGCCGAAGTGCTTGTTTTCCGCCACGGTGACAAACGTGCGCAGCTGGGCAAGTGTTGGTCGATACTCTTTATTATGCATGCCTATCACTCTAACATTTATCTATAGGATTAGCTATTGACGTGACCGGAATTAATGGTATTGTCTTTGTTGTTGGGCCGGAGAGGGTCCGGCCCGTGGTCCTCGGTACGGGACTGTCAGAAACTTGAAAAAGATTACCCTTTTAAGAAGGAGTTGAAGAACATGCCTATCATGACCGTTGGCGAAAAGTTCCCAGAATTCGACCTCACCGCCCTGACCGGCGGCGACCTGCACGACGTTAACGCTAGCCAGCCAGAGGACTACTTCGAGCAGGTTTCCTTGGACAAGTACGAGGGCAAGTGGAAGGTCGTCTTCTTCTACCCCAAGGACTTCACCTTCGTTTGCCCGACCGAGATCGCTGCCTTTGGCAAGCTGGATGAAGAATTCCAGGACCGCGACACCCAGGTGCTGGGCGGATCCACCGATAACGAGTTCGCTCACTTCAATTGGCGCGCAACCCACCCGGACCTGAAGGACGTTCCGTTCCCGATGTTCTCTGACGTGCGCCACGACCTGATCCGCGCCCTGGGCGTAGAAAACGCTGACGGCGTTGCTGACCGCGCAACCTTCATCATCGACCCAGATGGTGTTATCCAGTTCGTCTCCGTTACCCCGGACGCTGTGGGCCGTAACGTTGACGAGGTTCTGCGCGTTCTCGACGCCCTGCAGTCCGAAGAGGTCTGCGCCTGCAACTGGGAGAAGAACGACCCAACCAAGAACATCGATAAGATGGACGTTGTTCAGTCCCAGCTTTAAGCCTTAGTTATCAGTAGGTGCTTTCCCCGCCGTTCTGGCGGGGCACGCACTTGCCTTGCAATTTAAATTACTGAGAAAAGATTTAGAAGGAGAAAAACTGTGTCTATCGAGAACTTGAAGTCATCGCTACCCGAGTACGCCAAGGACCAGAAGCTCAACTTGGGCGCGCTGACCCGCACGACCGAGCTGAATGAAGAGCAGCTGTGGGGCACCCTGTTGGCTTCGGCGGCAGCTACCCGCAATGACACCGTGATTTCTGAAATCGCGGAAGAGGCACAAGAGCACCTCTCTGAGGAAGCTATCAACGCCGCTTACGGCGCTGCTACCGTCATGGCAATGAACAACGTTGCCTACCGCGCCAAGGGTTGGTTGGGCGATGACTACGCACAGGTTAAGTTCGGCCTGCGAATGAACTTTATCTCGAAGCCTGGCGTGGAGGACGCTAACTTCGAGCTGTGGAATATCGCAGTTTCCGCCATCAACGGCTGCGAGCACTGCTTGGGTGCACACACACAGAAGCTCAACGATACTGGCGCGACCAAGGAGCAGGTCTGGGAGGCCATCAAGGTTGCTTCTGTCATCCAGGCAGTCGCACAGGCTGTTCAGATTGAGGCTGCACGCTAAAAGCGCTGCTTAATCAGCCTTAAAAAACTAAGCCACCCCCCGCCCACTGTTTGTCTCGGCGTCCCCCACAGGGCGCCGAGTGCAGCGGAGGGGGTGGCTTAAGTCGTTTTACCCAACCCGCACGTTCCTAATACTCGACGCGCAACTCTGACAGGCGGACTTCGCCGGCTTCATCGGAGGCGTCCAGATCGACGGTGGCGACGAATTGATAGGCGCGATCGCCTGCTGGGTCCTTAATGATTTGCCGCACGGGCCAGCTGCGGGAGCTTGATTCTTCCAGCCGGAAGTACTCTGGCCCGCGCGCCTCAGGGCCGGTATCAATATCGTCGTATTCGTCGAAGTAGTCATCCAAGACGGCGCCAAAATCGGGGACCTCGTCCAGATAATCCAATACCTCGGCCAGGCGGTCTTCTTCCTCCAGCGCGAAGAGCTGCGCGAGGCGGAACATGTAATTGCGCACCATAATGCCAAAAGCGCGGCGGTTGGCGGTAAGGGCTGTTGGGTCTTCGACGCCAAAGGCCAGCTCGCGGTCGAGCGTATCTTGATCGATGGGGGAGTCTTCGCCGGCCATCTGCGCCCATTCATCGACAAGCGAGGAATCCACCTGGCGGATAAGCTCGCCCAACCAGACAATGATGTCTTCAATTTGGGGCGTCGTGTATTCATCGGGGATGGACTGTTTGAGGGTGCGCCAGGCATCGGTGAGGTAGCGGAGGATAACGCCCTCAGAGCGGGCTAAGCCGTAAGTGGCCACCAAATCCGAGAAGGTCATGGCATTTTCCACCATGTCGCGCACCACGGATTTCGGCCGCAGCTCGAATTCCTTTACCCACGCATTGGTTTCCGCAAAGGTATCGTAGGCCTGCTCGATCAGCTCCTCTAGGGGTTTGGGCCAGGTAATATCCTCCACGATATTCATGCGGTCGGTGTAGTCCACCCCGTCCGCCTTGAGTGCGGCAATTTCTTCCCCGCGCCGCTTCTTCTGCTGGGCCTGCAACACCTGCCGGGGATCATCGAGGATCGCCTCAAAGACCGAGATCACATCAAGGTGATAGCTGTCTGCCTCTGGGTCCAACAGGGAGAGCGCGGCCAAGGCAAAGGGCCCGAGGGGCTGGTTTAGGGCAAAGTCTCGCGGCAATTCCCGCACGAGGTGGTAGGGGCGGCCGTAGATATCCAGCCCCTTGGTGGATTTTTGGACCACGCCGGAATCCACCAATCCGCGGAATAGGTCGAGGGCGGTGAGGATATCCTTGTTCTGCTTGCTGCGGGGATCGTGATTATCGCGCAAGAGGTGGCGCATATGCGCATAGCCGTCGCCGTGGCGGGCTAAGACATTCAGCAGCATCGAATTCGACACCCGGAATTGCGAGGTCAACTGCTCCGGTTCTGCTTCTGTGAGCCGCGCAAAGGTCTTCTCGGACCAAGAGACTTCGCCCTCGCGTGCGGACTTTTTCTTAAGCTTCTTGAGCCGCTTCGGGTCATCGCCAATGCGCCTGCGGGCCTTGGCATTTTCAATCTCGTGCTCTGGAGCCTCGACGACGACGGTACCTTCCGTGTCATAGCCCGCACGCCCGGCGCGACCTGCAATCTGGTGGAATTCGCGGGACTTCAAGATGCGCTGGCGTTGCCCATCAAACTTGGCCAGGCCAGTCATCAATACGGTGCGGATAGGGACGTTGATGCCCACGCCCAAGGTATCGGTGCCGCAAATAACCTTGAGGAGGCCGCGTTGTGCGAGGCGCTCCACTAGTCGCCGGTATTTGGGCAGCATTCCCGCATGGTGGATGCCAATGCCCTTGCGAAGTAACTTTGAGAGGTCCTTGCCAAAGGCGGTGGTAAAGCGGAATCCGCCGATTTCTTCAGCGATATCCTCTTTTTCCTCTTTGCTAATAATTCCAGAAAGCGAGGTCAGGGCTTGGGCCCGCTCGGCTGCCTCGCGCTGGGAAAAGTGCACGACATAAATGGGTGCCTTATTATCGGCGAGCAGCTCCTCGATGGTTTCGTGCACCGCGCTAAAAACATAGGAAAAATCCAGAGGCACCGGGCGGGTAGAGCCGGCCACTAAATTAGTCTCGCGCCCCGTGCGGCGGGTGAGATCTTCCTGCAGCCAATCGGTATCGCCGAGCGTGGCGGACATTAAGAGGAATTGCGCCTTGGGCAGCTCCAAGAGCGGAACCTGCCACGCCCAGCCGCGATCAGGATCGGAGTAGTAGTGGAATTCGTCCATGACTACCTGGTCGATGTTGGCCTCGGCGCCGTCGCGAAGCGCGATATTGGCTACGATCTCGGCGGTGGCGGCGATGATGGGGGCGTTGCCGTTTACGGTGGCATCGCCAGTCATCATGCCCACATTCTCTGCGCCGAAGATTTCACACAGTGCAAAGAACTTCTCGCTGACCAGCGCCTTAATGGGCGCGGTATAAAAACTCCGCTGTCTACGGGCTAGGGCGATGAAGTGGGCGGCGTTGGCCACCATGGACTTTCCCGAACCCGTGGGGGTCGCGAGGATGACGTTATCTCCGGCCAAGATGCCGAGCGAGGCCTCCTCTTGCGCGGGGTATAAATCGATTCCCTTGCTGGTGGTCCACGAGTTAAAAGTATCCCAAATGGCCTCATCGATGAGGGACTCGGGGACTTCCGTTAAATCTGGCAGCTGCTGAGATAAGTTCACCCCCACCACCTTAGCGGCGATGGGGGCGGGTTCGTTAGATATCGTCGCCTAAGTCTCTGTCATCATCATCGGCAGAGTCTTCGCGGTCATCAATATCAGTATGGATAATCTCCTCGCTATCGGACTCATCGAGCGAGGCGAGGAAGGCTTCGAATTCTTCGCTGATTTCCTCCGCGCTGGGCACGGCTTCCTCGCCCGGCATAATGGCCTGTGGGTGCTCTTCGCGGTAGCGGTCCATGAAGGCATCGTATTGCTGCTCCAATTGCTGGACCACGCCCTCAATCTCTTCCGAGCCATTGACCTGCTCATCCAGCTGGCCCTCGACGCGGAAAATATCCGCCTCAATGCTGCCCAGCGGAATATTGAGCTGGGCGGCTTTAGCCACGGAGTCAAGGAGCTCCAAGGTGGCCTGCGGGTACGGGGACGCAGCCAGGTAGTGCGGCACGTGCGCGGTATAGCCCGCGACCGTCCGGCCCTTATCCGCTAAGGCCTTTTCTATATAGAGCGCCGCGGCTCCCGGAACCATCATCGTCGAGTCCATCTTGACCATGCCTTCCGTCAGGCGGGAGGCAGTACCGTGTGCGGTGACCACGGTGGGGCGGGTGTGCGGCACGGGCATCGGCGCGGCGTAGAGCATGATGGTGTCTTCAATATCGAATTTCTCCACCAGTTTTACCACCGCCGTAGTAAAGGCTTCCCAGCGCATATCCGGCTCAGGACCGGAGAGAAGGAGGAAAGACTTGCCGGAATTATCCCGGAGGACCTTCAAGCCCAAATCCATGGGT
This sequence comes from Corynebacterium sp. KPL2680, assembly GCF_040225675.1. Taxonomy (NCBI): domain Bacteria; kingdom Bacillati; phylum Actinomycetota; class Actinomycetes; order Mycobacteriales; family Corynebacteriaceae; genus Corynebacterium; species Corynebacterium sp. KPL2680. Next base: position 30,833 of record NZ_JBEHFM010000005.1, on the reverse strand, counting down.
TCTACCTCTAGGGCCCGGTCATTATCGATGGTGACGGCGGGGCGGCGGGAGCGGTAATCGATGAGCTCATCAGAGTTAAAGGAGGCTAGCTGGCGGTTTTCCAGCGCCGCCTTGAGATGATCGGCGCTCGACTCAATAGCCTGGCCTGCATCGGCATAGCCGTGCATGGCAACAATCATGGTGGGGCCTTTTCCTTCACCGGAATTGTCCTTGACCACCGGAGCGGGGTACTCCAATTCGTACATGCTGCGCTCTTCTTCGTGCATGATGTGTTACCTCCTTGGTCTCTTAATCTAGATCAACGACCGCCAGGACCGTACTATTCCCACACGCACTCAGTTCAGTGTTCGCGGAGTAGTTAAATAACCCATTATGCCCTAACTCGGCAACCCACGCTAGGCCCGGTGCGATGGGGTTGTGCATAACTGCTTGCCGATGCCCCCTTCCACCCACCTTATCCACAGATTTCGGCCCTCTGCCTGTGGTGGGCTTTCGGTACTTGCCGCAGGCCCCGAAGCTAGGAGCCATGAAGATCACAACACCACACCAGCCCATCCGTACACCCGGCGATATCCTTGCCAATATTCCAGGAATCCTCGGATTCTTTCCAGCAGAATCCATCGTCCTCATCTCCATCGAACCAACTCCAGCAGGCCGCACCATGGGGCCAGTCGCGCGTGTAGACCTGTCCGATGTCCCTGCGGCCCTTCCAGAGATTATGAGCGCCTTTCATTGTGGGAACCCGGAAGTCGTCCTCGGCTTTATCATCTCCCAGCGCGAGGAAGTAGAGCTCTGGGAGATGATCGAGTCGCTCTACCACTTCGAAGATGACCAGGGCACCGGAATTGATGCCTGCTGGCTGGTGGAAGAAATCGCCACGTCCACTGCCTACGATCTTGTATTCGGCTTTAGCACCGGGGGTGGCAAGGGCCCTATGCCCGCCTGGACCGAAGGAACCATTCCCGCTATTTCCACCAGCTCTTCCATGCGCGCCTGCGTAGAAAACGGCACTTTGCCGGAACTTTCCCGCAATGAGCTGGTCCAGCAATTCGCCCCGCACAATCCGTACTTCGGGCACGAAGAAATCGTGTCCATGCAGCGCTGCGCTGAGGAATTGTCGCGGCAGATGCGCGCCGGCCACGGCTACGGTACGACGGATCCAATCCGCGTGGTCCAGCACCTCATCGCGGATGCGCAATATGTATTAAGTGAGGTAGAAACCCTGGAAGAGACGTTGGATAACGAAGAATTACTCTGCGTGGGGGCAATGTGGATGTCGACGACATGGATGCGAGACCTGGTCATCCGGGACCTCGTTGAATCCCCGCACGCGGCCGGCACCTTGCTTTTGGCCACGGCGCGCACCTTTGGCGGCCCCATCCGCTATAACGCCCTGGCGTTATATGCAGCGACCCAGGTGGCGCAGAAATTCGGACTCTATGCCGGCCCGGCGCTGACCGTCGCCATCGATGAGGCGCCTGGGCACAATTTGAGCCAGCTCATCGCCCAAGCCTATCGCAGCGGAATGGGGGAACGCCTCATTACTAGCTTGAGCCGCGGTTGCGACGCCGCGCGGGAGGCAGCGGGGATTGATGCCGATGGCTTTGTGTAGCCCCGCGTTTTAGCGCCTTGCCGAATGCGCCCGGTCGCCCAGCTGCCGAGTGAAATTCCACGCGTCGGTCACGATGGTCTCCAAGTCCGTGCGCTGGGGATTCCAGTCAAGCTCCCGCTTGATTTTTTCTGAGGATGCAATGAGTGTGGCTGGGTCTCCGGCACGGCGTGGGGCGATTTCTGCCGGAATCTCGTGGCCGGTGACTTTCCGGCACATCTCGATGACCTGCTTGACGGAGTATCCCTCGCCGGAACCCAAGTTATAGATTCGGTGGGTCCCGGAAGTATTGCTGTGGAGGGCGAGCACGTGGGCATCGGCAAGATCGCGGATATGGATGTAGTCGCGCACCGGCGTTCCATCCGGGGTATCCCAATCCGTGCCAAACATGAAAATCTTATCGCGGTGCCCCAGAGCAACCTGCAGGACAATGGGGATAAGGTGGGTTTCAATCTCGCGGTTTTCGCCGATGGAACCGTACGCGCCGGCAACGTTGAAATAGCGCAGGGACGTAGCCGCGAGCCCAAACGCCTGGGAAAAAGACGAAATCATGTAGTCGATAGCTAGTTTGCTAGCGCCATAGGGATTCGTGGGCTGGGTCGGCATGTCCTCAGTAATAGGAACCTGCTCCGGCTCGCCGTAGGTGGCCGCGGTGGAAGAAAAGACGAGGCTTTTCACATCGTTATCGCGCATGGCAGTGAGCAGGCGCAGCGTGGTCACGACGTTGTGCTGCCAGTATTCGTCCGGCTTTTCCACGGATTCACCGACGAGCGAGCGGGCGGCGAAGTGTAGAACGCCCTCGAAATCGCCTTCGCCCAGCACCTCTGCGGCCTTGTCTGCCACATCGCCTTCTACTATGCGGGCCGAGTTCGGTACTGCATCTCGGTTTCCCGTGGAAAAGTTATCGATGATGGTGACATGGTGGCCTTGCTCAACGAGGACTGCGGAGCACACGCTGCCGACATAGCCGGCGCCGCCAGTAACCAAAAGCTTCATGGCCTAGACCTCCACGCGCACAGCGTGCGCCAGATCATCTGCCAAGGTGATGACCTTACCCGAGGGAGTGGTAAGCGAAATGGTGCCGCCATTATTGACCACGGTGACCTCGGTGCCGATGCGGATTCCAGCCTCAGCGAGATCCCGGAAGGTAGCTTCATCTACCTGCAGAATCTCATTGATCTGGATAATCTTGGCGGACTTCTCTTCGCCATCCGGGAGATCGATAGCCCGCGTCCCAATTGATGGTTCGGGGACCTGGAAGCCCAGCTCTGCCAGCGCCGGAATCGGATTGCCAAAAGGAGAACGGCTGGGATCATCGAGGACCGTGACCATGCGCTTTTCCACCTCTTCGCTCATCACGTGCTCCCAGCGGCAGGCCTCGTCGTGGACTTTGCTGATATCGAGCCCGAGGACATCAGTAAGCAAACGCTCTGCAAGGCGGTGCTTGCGCATAACAGCCGTAGCCAATTCGCGTCCCTTTTCGGTAAGGTCCAAGCTCCGATCCGAACGGACGTGGAGGAGACCATCGCGCTCCATGCGGGCAACGGTTTGGGATACGGTAGGTCCGGACTGCTCTAAGCGTTCCGCAATCCGGGCGCGCAGGGGAGTGATGCCTTCTTCTTCCAATTCATAAATGGTCCGAAGGTACATCTCAGTAGTATCAACGAGGTCCCTCACGTGGGCATACCTTTCTTTGAGAAACAGTAATGCGTGCCGTGCGCAATGCAGACAGCGCTTTTTACATTCTGTATCCAGACTAGCTTAAGTTGCCCTAAGTTTGCTGGAGAGATTTTCGGAGACGAGTTCGAGCTCGCCGCTTGCATAGAGAACGCGACCTCGAAAGCACACTGGAAAAAATTCTCGGCGGCACAGTCGAGGTCGCGATTAATGAAGGTTCAGGAGGCGAAAAGTTTTATAGCGCGTACTCGCGGAGGCGATCGGCGCGGTTGCCATCGCGCAACTTGGCCATGACCTCACGCTCGATTTGGCGTACGCGTTCGCGGGAGAGCCCGAACCGGCGACCAATCTGGTCAAGGGTGCGTGGCACACCGTCATCCAAGCCGTAGCGCAGGCGAATAACGTCCTGCTCGCGCTTTTCTAACGTGTCAATGACACCGCGAATATCGGAGTGCCGCATGGAGGCCACGACGGCGGTCTCAGCATCGGTAGCCTCAGCATCCTCGATGAAGTCGCCCAACGGGGCTTCCTCGTCGGTGCCGACGGGCATGTCGAGCGAGACGGGATCGCGGGACTGCCGCAGCAGCATCTCGATCTTGTTCTCATCGATGCCGGATTCCTCCGACAGCTCCTCATTGGTCGCCTCGCGGCCCAAGGACTGATACATCTCACGCTTGATGCGGGAAAGCTTATTTACCTGTTCCACCAAGTGGACCGGGAGGCGGATGGTGCGCGACTGATCGGCCATACCGCGGGTAATGGCTTGGCGGATCCACCACGTGGCGTAGGTGGAGAACTTAAAGCCCTTGGCATAATCGAACTTTTCCATGGCGCGGATAAGGCCAAGGTTGCCCTCTTGGATGAGGTCCAATAGTGGCATGCCGCGGCCGGTGTACCGCTTGGCCAAGGAGACTACGAGGCGGAGGTTTGCCTCCAGCAGGTGGGAGCGGGCCTTCTTGCCTTCGCGAGCCAAAATTTTCAGGTCGCGCTTTTCTGCGCGCGTCAGCTTCTCTGCGTTATTGAGCTTGTATTCTGCATACAAGCCCACCTCAATGGTTTGCGCGAGTTCAACCTCGTCCTCGGCGCTGAGCAGGGCGGTCTTACCGATTCCGTTGAGGTAGACGCGTACCAAATCCGCAGAGGGATTGTCATTGGTTTGATTGCGGCGAGACCCGCGGTCTACTTCCTGTTCCTCATCAGTAGCGGCAGTCGAAGTGCCATTGGCGGTGTTGGCAGATGGATTCGTCATCTTTCAGCCTCCTGAAATTGTCGCCTGTTTCAAAAAGTACAACGGTGTGAGGCCGCATTTAGTTCCCACGCATCCTGAAATGTTTAAAACGGCGACGTGCCGGGCGTTTTGCCCCACCTTTTTGGGGGCGTCGACAAGCGCATGCGCCACGTGAACACGGTAAAACCGCTCATCCACGTGGCGGGGGAGTCTTAGCCGCGGACTTGTACGAGGTAGCGATATACCGTGGGCTCAGATACGCCGAGCCTTGCGGCCGCGGCGGCGATGCCACCCTTGAGCAGGAAGAAGCCAGCGTCTTCAAGGGAAGCGATGACTTCGAGCCGTTCGTTGCGCTGCATCGCCTCGACCGGAGTGGAGTGCGTGGAAATCGCGGAATCCAGCATGGAGTCCAGAAGGTGCTCGACGTTGGAACGCAGTGATTCGCTATAGGGCGCTTCCGGCTTTTTATTCGCCGTCGCTTCAGGTATCGGAGTTTTTGGCGGTGTGGTGGTGTCGGGGTAGCCACCGAAGGCCTTCGCCTTATCGATGGCCGGTACGGTGCCACCGATCATCGCGTTAGCGGCATCGCGGATTTGGATCAGCTCGGATAATTCCACATTGATACAAAGCATGCCGCGCATATGGCCGGTGGTATCGCGCAGGAAATAGCTTGAGGAGCGGCACACTTTCCCCTCGCCATTGACCGCGCGGTATCCCGTCATCATTGGAACGGCCGCCGCATCACCCTGTTTCATGAACCAGAGGGCAAAGTCTGTGACCGGGCCGCCTAGTTCGCGTCCAGAGATGTGGCCGTTGGCAATGGCAATGATGGATTTATCGGGTACATCGAGATCATGAAGCACGATTTCGGTGTTAGGGCCCATGGCCTGACCGAGGAAATCGACGAGTGGTATGTACTGCTCGAGGAAGTTTTCTTCGGGGGCATGGCTGCTAGAAAGGTTCATTAGCTGAAGCATGTCCTTATAATTCCTGTCAAATTATTGATAAGGTACCATAAAGTAACGACAAAAGGAGGCGAGTAGCCGGCCGTGGCCAAGTACTCACCTCCTTATATGGCGCTCTTTGCGGAGCCTAGGGTGCCGACATTAACCACATACCGGAATGGGCGGGTGCACCGCTAGGGCGAGGCCGCCTTGTGAGGTTTCCCGGTATTTGGCGTTGATGTCCTTGCCGGTGTTGTACATGGTCCAGATCACCTCATCGAGGCTGACACATGGCTTGCTTTCGCGGTCCAAGGCCATGCGCGCGCTGGTAATTGCGTCTACCGCGGCTACGGCGTTGCGCTCGATGCAGGGGACTTGCACCTGGCCTAGGACCGGGTCACAGGTCAGGCCCAATTTGTGTTCCATGCCGATTTCGGCCGCCACGCAGACTTGTTCCGGTGTCGCCCCCATCAGTTGGGCCAGCCCGGCTGCTGCCATGGAACAGGCGACGCCAATTTCACCTTGGCAGCCTACTTCCGCACCGGAAATGGAGGCATTCATCTTGTAGAGCGCGGCAATATGGTTGCAGGCGAAGATATAGTCCGCGAACATGCTTGGAGTAACCGGCTCAACGAATTCATCGAAATAGGCCAGTACCGCAGGCACGACGCCGCATGCGCCGTTGGTAGGCGCGGTGACGACGCGGCCACAGGCGGCATTTTCCTCCGAAATGGCCAGGGCAAACATATTCACCCAGCTCAAAATGTTGAGGCCATCGTGGGGGTCGGATTGTTCCAGCCTGCGCTTCAGGGCGGCGGCGCGGCGCGGCACGAGCAGGGCGCCGGGCAGGGGGCCATCGGTTGTGGAGCCGCGCTTGATGCCGGTGTACATGACATCGCGGACCTTGCGCAGGTGCTCGTCGATGTCCCCCTCGCTGCGCAGTGCTCTTTCATTGGCCCTGCCGAGCTCCGGAAGTGTCATATTATTTGTTTCGCACAGCGCCAGTAGTTCTTCCGCGCTGGCATAAGCAAATGGGACGTCGACGGTATCTTGGGTGCGCATGGCGAAGTCTTCTTGCTTGACGATGAACCCGCCGCCCACTGAGTAGTAGGTCTTGTGCAGGATGTCTTCCTCGCCGGCAAAGGCGATAAGGCACATGCCGTTTTCATGCATGGGGAGGTATTCGTCGTGGAAGTAAAAGCCGCCGTCTTTGGGGAAGCTCACCTTGTGCGTGCCACCGAGAAGGAGCGTTTCGCTCTGGTTGATCTTTTTCATGAAGGCGGAGATGCCGTCGATATCGACGGTTTCTGGTTCTTCGCCGGCCAGTCCCAACAGGATGGCTTTATCGGTGGAGTGGCCCACACCGGTCAAGGATAGGGAGCCGTAGACGTTGGCCTGGACGCGGGTGACCTTATCCATGAGGCCTTTTTCTTTGAGTTCGTCAACGAAGGCCTTGCCGGCTTTCATTGGCCCAAGGGTGTGTGAGCTTGAGGGGCCGATGCCGATCTTGAACATATCGAAGATGCTGATGAACATGGTTTTCTCCTGGAAAATCCTGAGAAGCAAGTGCTGCTTAGAAAGCCTGCACGATGGAGTAGATGATGGTGGCGAGGGCGACCAGGCCCATGATGAAGACGAAGTAGTTGGAGGCCTTGCCCTTGAAGCGGGCGAGAGCTGGGACCTTGTGGATGGCAATCATCGGAATAAGGAACAGCATGATGGCGATGGTCGGGCCGCAGAGGGTTTCAATCATGCCGAGGATGGAAGGATCTGCCCAGGCAACGAGCCATGCGGTTACCAGCATGAAGATGAGCGTGATGGTGTCAAGCTTGTGGCTGGATTCTGCATCATCTTTATTGGCGTTTTTGCTGCCTTTGACCAGGAGGCCCTCGAAGCCTTCTGCAGCGCCGAGGTAGTGGCCCAAAAAGGACTTGGCTACGGCAATCATGGCGATGATGGGGGCAATCCACTGGATGACGGGGTTATCAAAGTGGTTGGCCAGGTAAGACAAGATGGTGATGTTTTGTTCCTTGGCCTCGGCCATATCCGCAGGCGATAGGCTGAGCGCGCAGGAGAAGACGAAGAACATCACGACGACGACCATGAGGATTTCCGCGCGGAGCAAGATCTTGCGGGACTTGTATTCCGCGTACTTGCCGTAGGTCTGGCGGCGGTCAACGGCGAAGGAAGAAATCATGGGCGAGTGGTTGAAGGAAAAGACCATAACTGGGACCAAGAGCATCAAGGTAATACCCATGCCGTGGCCGGAAGCTTCGCGCGCGACGTCGAGGTCGAAGCTATCAAAGAGTGCGGTATTCCACTTGGGGATGAGGTACAGCGAGAGCAGGACCAGGATACCGATGAACGGGTATACCAAGTAGGACATAACGTGGACGACCACGCTTTTGCCCATGCGTACGACGAGGATGAGTCCGCCTACGAGAACCAACGAGGTAAGCCACCGCTCCGGTGGAGTGATACCTAGCTGGTGTTCCAAGAAGGAATTGACCGTGTTGGTGATGGTTACCGAGTACACCAACAGGATGGGGTAGACGGAAAGGAAGTAGAGGATATTCATCAGCACGCCGGCTTTAACGCCGAAGTGTTCCTCCACGACGTCGGTGAGATCGCCATCTGGCTTCGAGCTTGATAGGACCAAGCGGGTCATGCCGCGGTGGGCCCAGTAGGTCATCGGCAAGGCGACGACGGTCATGATAAGAAGCGGGATGATGCCGCCGATACCAGCGTTGATAGGGAGGAAGAGCACGCCGGCACCAATGGCGGTGCCGAATAGGGAGAGCATCCAAACGGTGTCTTCCTTGTTCCACGCCGGGGCGCCTTCTTGGCCTGCAAATGGGGTCTCTATGCCGTCAGCAGGTGGCTTTTCTTCTGCGGGTAGTTGTTCCGGAATTTGCGCACTGTGTTCCGGGTGTTCGACTTGTCCGTGGCGCAAGAGCTTGTGGGACATTTTCTTTCCTCCTCTGCATGGGGTTGACCGAAGCTTGAGGGCTCCTGTCACCCTGGAGTGAGAAAATATTTTCTCTCACCAGCGTGTGCGGGCAAGGGCCTGAAACTAAACTTTCAGCTTGTATCCAGCCCATTCACTTCGTTACGCGTTAAGTATAAGCCCGCGGTAATGCCACGTGATAATAATTTATTACATTTTGGGATAGGTTAATTATCACTCTAAAAAAGCTTGCGCGGCACCCAGCGATATGCATTGTTGAACAATATCGAACTCTCTGCGATCTAACTCATAAATAATCGTGGGTGTGAGTGGGCACTCGTGCAGGTTAACGCCAGATGATGAGAAAAATGCGTTAGAGGAGATTAGGTCTCGACCAAAACCGTAAACGGGCCTTCGTTGACGGAAGATACGCGCATCATAGCCCCGAATTGGCCTGATTCGACCGCGATATTGCGCTCGCGAAGGTGCTCGATGATGTACTCGATGACTGGCTCGGCCTCTTCCCCCGGGGCCGCATCAGCCCACGATGGGCGCCGCCCCTTGGCGGTGCGGCCATAGAGCGTGAATTGGCTGACTACCAATACCGGTGCTCCAGCATCGGCGACCGATACTTCACCTTCCAGGATGCGCAGCTCCGCGATCTTGCGGGCCATCTTTTCCGCGCGCGGTGCCCAATCGTCCAAATCCTCCCTGGAAACACCGACGAGGGCTAAAAGTCCGCCGGTCTCAGGGCAATCGATGGCGCCGACGGTTTCGCCTGCAACCGTGACCGCGGCTTCGGATACGCGGGTTAGTACTGCGCGCATAAAAGTCTCTTCCTTTCTTAGCTATACGGCGCTATTCGGTGTTAATCGGCGTGGGTAGCCGGGGAAGCGTCGTCCTCGAGCAGCAGATCGGCGGGGATGAGCAAGCCGTGGCGGACCATATCGATAATGGCGGGAAGCGCCGCCGCGGTCAGTTCTGCTTCATCGAAGCCGTGCGCGGCCGCATAAAGGCCCACGGTCTCGGCAAGGTTGAGCCCGTAGGGAGATAGGCCCGCAACGATTGCGGCCAAGTGCTCATCAACTTCGTGGCTCCACCGGGGCCCATCGGTACGGGTTAGCCGGATTACCGCCCGGTTAAATCCTTGTTTGTTATCGGTATCGGCCACGCTGACTTCTTCCTTGGCCACCTGTGGGCGTACCTGGAAGTGCTTGCCCTCCAGCTCACCAGGAACCAAATCGCGCAGCCACGCCACGCGGGCGAAGTATTCTTCCACCTCGGGTCCCAAAGGATCACTAAAGTGCTGCGGCATTTCTTCGGCCAAGATATCGGAGGGCTCATCATCGGCGATTTTTTGGATGGCGACGAATCCAAACCCGATACCCGTGACATCGTGGTCGTGGAAATGATCCAGCCACGCCTTGGAGCGAGCCTTGCCCTCATCGCTGCGCACATCCAACGATTCATCCTTGAGCCACGTGGATACGTAGAGGGAAGGATCGGCGATATCGCGCTGAATGATCCAAGCGGCTATACCCTTATCGGGCAGCCACGAGGCCACGCGCTGCTGCCAAGTTTGCCCGCTGGTATGCACCCAGGCGGCGAGCAAGTGTGCGGTTCCACCCGGGGTGAGGTGCTCTACTGCCTGGGATACCACCAATTCGCTGGCCCCATCCAAGTTCAGGCCAGAATCGCGGTAGACATGGCCCACCTCAGGGAGGCCAACGACAAATGGTGGGTTGGCCACGATGCGGTCAAAGGTGCGCCCCGCAACGGGCTCGAACCACGAGCCCTCAACAAGTTCTACCTCGGTGCTGGACCCAGCGGCGGCGACGGTTGCCCCAGCCAAGTCAAGCGCGCGCCGGTGGACATCTGTCGCGGTAATGCTGTGCGCGCTCTCGAGCTGACCCAGCAATTGCACGCCCGAGCCGGTGCCCAAATCGAGCACCGTTGATACCGGGCTTACCGGCGTCGATTGCAAGAGTGAGAGGCTTGCCGCCCCGACGCCCAAGACGTGATCCGCGCCGGGGACGTGGTCCACCAGCGAGGCATCGACATCGGAAAAGACGAGGCGGTTGGAGCCAACGATGATATGGGGCCGGATATCGAGGGCAATGTAGATGCTGCCGCGATCATCGGAAAGCGCCACGCCGGCATCCAGGAGCTTGGTGGCAAGGCGGGCCCCGAGGGCATCGGCAAGCAACGTGGCAGGCAGATGCTCATGCAGCAGGAAGAAGCGAATGAGCGTATCCAGCTGGGTATTACCCGCAGTCCCGCGCGCCACCGCGGCAGGCTCACCGCGGTAGAGGGCCTCCGTAAGCTCCGGGCCCAAATGCCCCGCTAAACCATCGGTAGTAAAACCGGCCTGCGAAAAAGCCTCCGCCAACTCTGGGGCAAGATCGCGCAGCGCGGCGGCATCGAAGTGGGGGCCAAAGGACGTCATACTGGGAGAAGTTCCTTTCCAGTCGTACTATTCATGCTGATGATGCGGTTAGTCGGAGGCAGTATCGTCATGGTCAATGACCGAGTGCTTAGATTCGATTGCCGTGGAGCCGCCGCGGGAAATCTGTTGGTTCTGATACTGCGAATATAGCTGACGATTCATCGCGGGTTTATAGACATTTTTATCGCGCTTATCCTTCTTCTCCCCGCGGCTATTGCCAATGACCACGGCAATCCACGGCAAAGGAAAAGTCACGCCCACGATAATCGCCGCGAGGAACCACCAATGCAGGTATAAAAAGACCCCGGCAATGAGCAGGGACGGCACGCGCAAGAATTGGAAAAAGCCGTACCATAACTCCCGGCGCCTGCGATCTTGTGCGGGCGAGAGCTTGGCATCCGTGATGAGAAAACGTTCCTTTTTGCCAAACACTTAAACTACGCACCTCCCTGGAGCGCGGCGCGTAACCCTACAACAGGGGACGGGAAAGCCGGCGTTGGCGTGCGTAGAGTGTGCATGTTCTCCAAGGGTAGACGCATGACTCGCAAAGTTCGATGCTGATGCGGCAAAATGGGGTGCGTGACTACGACTACGAAGACAATTGAACGGCCAGATATTCGTGAAAACACTTCGACGACGGATAATGACACGCCGAAGTTCTTCCACTACGTCAAAAAGGATCAGATCCTCGATTCCGCGGTCAACGGCAAGTACGTCGTTGCCCTGTGCGGTGAGACCTTCCCGGTAACTAAACAGGCAAAGCCGGGCTCGCCGGTCTGCCCCGATTGCGAACGCGTTTTTAAGGGTCTTCGCCGCAAGTGAGGACGTTTAAGAAGACGAACCTCCGCGCGTGGCAGCAATCAGCCCTCGATAAATTCCTCGCCACCAAGCCACAAGACTTTATGGCGGTGGCGACCCCAGGTGCGGGTAAAACCACCTTTGCTCTGCGCATCGCGACGGAGCTCATGGAAGACCGCACGGTGGAGCGCGTCATCGTCGTGGTGCCGACCGAGCACCTGAAGACGCAGTGGTCTGCCGCCGCCGCGCGGGTGGGCTTGGCCTTGGATCCTGCCTTCACGAACTCCTCTGCTGTGAACCCCAGCATGGATGGCATCGTGGTGACCTATGCCCAAGTGGGCATGCACCCCTTCAAGCACCGCGCCGTTGCGTCCGCGCGGCGCACCTTGGTGATCTTGGACGAGATCCACCACGCCGGCGACGCCAAAAGCTGGGGCGATGGTGTGAAGGAGGCCTACGACGACGTCAACCACCGCCTTGCGCTGACCGGTACGCCGTTTCGCTCCGATGAATCGCCCATCCCCTTTGTGCGCTATGAGGACGATGGGGAAGGCCATAAGGTCTCGCGCGCCGACCACACTTATGATTACGGCGATGCGCTTGCCGATGGCGTCGTGCGCCCCGTCGTCTTCCTGTCCTACTCCGGCGAGGCGCGCTGGCGGGACTCCGCCGGGGAGGAGCACTCCGCGCGCTTGGGTGACATCATGAACGTGGAACAAACCGCGCGCGCCTGGCGCACCGCGCTTGACCCCAAGGGCGAATGGATCCCGGCCGTGCTGCAGGCGGCGCATACCCGCTTGATGCAGATGCGGCGCAATATGCCGGATGCCGGCGGGCTCGTGCTCGCTTCCGATAGGACCACCGCCCGCGCCTACGCGAAAATCCTCAAGCAACTCTCCAATACCCCCGTCTCGGTTATTTTGTCCGATGACCCAGGTTCCTCGGACCGCATTCAAGAATTTGCGGACTCCACCGATGAATGGATGGTTGCCGTCCGCATGGTGTCCGAGGGCGTCGACGTGCCCCGCCTCGCAGTGGGCGTCTACGCCACCTCCGCGTCGACCCCCTTGTTCTTCGCCCAGGCAATCGGCCGCTTCGTGCGCTCCCGCATGCCTGGCGAAACCGCCTCGGTATTCCTTCCCTCCGTCCCCGTGCTGCTCGGCCTTGCAGAGCACATGGAAAAATCCCGCGACCACGTCTTGGGCAAAGAGAAGACGGAGAAAGAAGGCTGGGACGACGAGCTGCTTGAGCAAGCAAACCAGAAAAAGACCGAACCGGACATGCTGGAAAAGTCCTACGAGTCCTTAGGCGCCGAAGCCGAGTTTTCTGGCCTGCTCTATAACGGCTCGCAGTTTAATACCGGCGATATGACCTCTGATGAGGAAGCCGATTTCCTCGGCATCCCTGGGCTCCTCGATGCCGATCAGGTCAAAGACCTCTTGCGTAAGAAGCAATCCGAGGAAATGGACCGCCGCGAGGCTGAGGAAAAGGCGCGCCGGGCCGCCGAGGCAGAAGAGGCCCACCGCCGCAAGATTTACGGCATGGGTCATGCGCCAGCCGCGAAGCAGCAAGAGTCCGATGCCGCGGAGGATACCGGCGTGGTTGATGAGCTCGGCGCGCTGCGCAAGGAGCTTAATACCGTGGTCTCCATCGCCGCGCGGAGCTCTGGCCGGCCGCACGGTGCCATCCACACCGAGGTCCGCAAGGCCTGCGGTGGACCGCCCACCGCGTTATGCAGCGCGGAGCAACTGCGCGAGCGTATCAATTACCTGCGCAAGTGGTAGAGCGCCTCTCCGTCGCTGGTTGGCTGCTGGCCGGCGGTTGGCGCTGCGCCCCTTTCGCCGCGCCAGCCCGCAGGAGGGAATTAGGCACATAAAAAGGCCGCACCAGAGTGGTGCGGCCTTAATCCTATGCAGGACGGGCGAGTTTTCTAGTCGAGGTAATCGCGCAATACCTGCGAACGGGAGGGGTGGCGCAGCTTCGACATCGTCTTGGACTCGATCTGGCGGATGCGCTCGCGGGTAACGCCGTAGACTTGGCCGATCTCGTCTAAAGTGCGCGGCATGCCATCGGTAAGCCCAAAGCGCAGGCGCACGACGCCGGCTTCGCGCTCGGACAACGTCGTCAGCACGTCCTGGAGCTGGTCCTGCAGCAAGGTGAAGGACACGGCATCGACGGCGATGACGGCCTCAGAATCCTCGATGAAATCACCCAACTGGGAATCGCCCTCATCACCGATGGTCTGGTCCAGCGAGATGGGCTCACGCGCATACTGCTGAATCTCCATCACCTTTTCTTCGGTGATGTCCATTTCCTTCGCGAGCTCCTGTGGAGTGGGCTCGCGGCCCAAGTCTTGGAGTAGCTCGCGCTGGATGCGGCCCAGCTTGTTGATGACCTCCACCATGTGAACCGGGATGCGTATGGTGCGGGCCTGGTCAGCCATGGCGCGGGTAATAGCCTGACGAATCCACCACGTGGCGTAGGTAGAGAACTTATAGCCCTTGGTGTAGTCGAACTTTTCCACCGCACGGATAAGGCCCAAGTTGCCTTCCTGAATAAGGTCCAAGAAAGCCATGCCGCGGCCGGTGTAGCGCTTGGCCAAGGAGACCACAAGGCGAAGGTTGGCCTCCAACAGGTGGTTTTTAGCCTTGCGCCCGTCCCTTGCGATGCTGCGCAGGTCGCGCTTTTCCATGGGGGAGAGCTTGGCAGCCTTATCGCCCTCCGCACGAGCCTTTTCCATCTCATCCATGCGGTGCTGCGCGTACAGGCCAGCCTCAATGCGCTTTGCCAAAGAGACCTCCTGCTCTGCATTCAGCAGGGCAACCTTACCGATCTGCTTAAGGTACGCGCGGACGGAGTCGGCGGAGGCGGTCAGCTGTGCATCCTTGCGCGCTTGGCGTAGGGCGACGGATTCTTCCTCATCCCAGACCGAGGACGTATCTTCTGCTTCGTCCTCGTCTTCTTCTTCGCCCAACTCTTCCTGGATATCGTCTTCATCCAGGTCAGTGGGGGCATCGAATTCATCTTCTTCGATGTCCTCATGGGTGGGGTCGAAGTCGACGTCATCCGCAGGGGCGTCTTGCTCAACGGCGTCGAGCTGATCCTCTGCGTCCTTAGCTTCCGACGGTGCTTTCTCCGCGGAGTTTGCGGGGGAGTCTTGCGGTTCTGCCGCAGAGGCTCGCACGGTCTTTTTGACAGCTTTTTTGGCTGATTTCTTCGCCGACTTCTTGACGGTCTTCTTAGCCGTTTTCTTGGCAGTCTTTTTCGCCGTCTTTTTAGCTGTCTTCTTGGCGGTTTTCTTCGCCGTTTTCTTTGCCGTCTTTTTGGCGGTCTTCTTTGCAGGAGTAGATGCCTCGACTGACTTGTCGTCCTCGCCGAGTGCCTGGTCTGAAGAATCAGTGGCTGCCACGTACGCCCTTTCGACTTACTACTTGATGGAAATAGCTCACCGCACCCGCACAGGGTGGCAATAGCATTATGAATGCTAGCGGGTGTAGGCCTTATGCAGGTCAGACACGCCCGAGAGCCATGCAATTTTGGATCGACCGCCCAGTATAGGCGATTTTTGCACAATGCCGGTAGATAGGGTTAATGCAACGGCGAATTTATGGCTCTAGGCCTTCCAATACAGCCATCGCTGCACCTACAATACCTGCACGATTTTGCAGTTGTGCAGGCATAACGGGGGTATCAATAGTTAAGTGGGGTCCCCATTTGTGGAATTTGCGAGATATGCCACCCCCGATGAGGAAAGCCTGGGGGTTAAATAACTTCTCGTATTCCTGCAGCACGCGATCGAGCCGAACCGCCCACTCCTTGTACTTCAACCCTTCGCGTTCTTTGGCTGCGGAGGATGCGATCGCTTCGGCCTCGTCAGTTCCCACAGTGAGGTGTCCAAGCTCAGTATTGGGAAAGAGCTGCCCGTTGAGGAAGAAGGCCGAGCCGATGCCGGTTCCCAGCGTCAAAAAGATGACTGGCCCGGTTGTAGCCAACTCGTTTCCATACGCGACTTCCGCAAGGCCTGCGGCATCGGCATCATTTAAGACCACAAAGTCAACGTCTAGATAACGAGAAAACAACTCAGTGGTATCCACACCGACCCACTCAGGTGAGATATTGGCAGCGGAGTGCACCGTGTGGTTGGACACCACCGAGGGCAAGGTGATGCCGACGGGCTTGTCCCACTCTTTTTCGCCCACAATCTGGGCCACGACCGTGGCTACCTCATGTGGCGTGGACGGCTGTGGGGTGGGGATCTTTAGCCGTGGGCCCACGAATTCACCGTTTTTGAGGTCGACTTCGGCGCCCTTAATGCCGGAGCCGCCAATATCGATGCCAAAAGAGTGGCCAGTATGAGTAGTCATGCTCGCAAGTGTAGAAGAAGGCACAATGGATGGCATGGATCATGACATAGATTTTCTGCAGCTGCGAGATTTTGCGGAATCTACCGCAATGCGTGCGGCGGAACTTATTCGCGCGCGCCGTGCGGACTTGGTGGCTGGCGACGGTATTGCGGCACATACTCAGACAAAGTCGAGCGCCGTCGACCCGGTAACGGAGGTCGATACCGCCACCGAGGAGTTCATTACGCGCACGATTAAGGAAAGCCGCCCTGGCGATGGCCTATTGGGTGAGGAAGGCGCGAGCTTCGACGGGACGACCGGGGTGAGGTGGATCGTGGATCCCATCGACGGAACCGTCAATTTCCTTTACGGCATTCCGGACTATGCGGTCTCGATTGGCGCGGAATACGACGGCCGCTTGGTAGCGGGTGCAGTAGTCAATGTGGCGCGGAGGCAAGTGTATTCCGCAGCAGCAGGCCAGGGTGCCACGGTTACCGCTGCGGATGGCACGCGGTCCTCACTACGGTGCGGTGAGCAAGACGATCCCGCGCTTTCCTTGGTAGCGACGGGATTTGGTTACGGCGCACAGCGGCGCAAGCAACAGGCGGAACTACTGACTAAGTTGTTGCCGCAGGTCCGCGATATCCGCCGCATCGGCGCAGCCGCCCTTGATTTATGCCGCGTGGCAGAGGGGAGTGTTGATGCCTATTTCGAGCACGGTATTAACGCCTGGGATTTTGCCGCCGGTGCTCTCATCGCCCGCGAGGCAGGAGCTGAAGTCCATCACCCAGGCCTGGACAAGGGGTCTGCTGATGGTGAATTAACCTGGGCCGCGGGGGTAAATTTGGCACCCGCATTTGAGGAACTTTTGGCAGCACATGGCGCTAAGGAAGCGATGCGGGGGTGAAGCATCTAAGAATTTCTTAGCAACAGGATGACATATCGGTGTTTGTCCTTTACTATGCGCGATCGATAAACAACTATTCCTAAAGCAACTCGACTTATAGGGGCGTGCAGTATGGCCACCGATTATGACGCACCGCGCCGCGGTGCAGAAGAAGAACTTGAAACTGACTCTCTAGAGGGACTGAAAGCAGCTGAACCCGAAAGCAATGGCATGGATGACGATGGCGAAATCGTCGAAGCATTCCAACCTCCATCAGTTGACCTGACCGGCGAGGAACTCAACGTACAGGTCGTTCCCCGCCAAGAAGACGAATTTACCTGCGGTTCCTGCTTTTTGGTCCAGTCCAATAAGCGTTATTCGCACGAAGAAGATGGCATGCCCATCTGTAAGGATTGTGCCTAAGCAGCCAGTATTGGCTTAGCTAGTCGTTATTGCGAACAACCCAAATAAAGATTCACCCCGCCGCAGTTTGCAATGGTAAACGCGGCGGGGTTTGAAGTTTTCCTTGTTTAGCAGACACCCAATGTGCGCGGGACCTAACTGCGCGGGGTGTCTACTTTCTGAGAAGGCAAATCTTCTCAGTTATCCAGTTCTATCTAAGGCTGCTCGTCTTTGCCCTTCTTATGCGGTTCGCTTCCTTGCTTTTGCTGTTTCTCCCATAGATATCTACGCACTAGGAAGATGGGCAAGACTAGAACGAAGTAAAAAGCCATGTACCCGACTACGTGAAGGACGATGCCATCAGAGCTCACTTCGCTCCAGGCAACCCCCTCTACGTTTGATGAGGACACTCCACGCCAACCGGTTACTTGACTGACGTAGAATTCAGCGATGACCATTAGTGGCAGTATCACAAAGGAAAACCACCACGGAGGTATCCAGGGTTTCCCATCTTTCTGAGTTCTGCGTAGAGCTCCTCCGAAACCCATTGTGATCTCCTCCTAGTCCAACTTTTCACTGATGGTACAAGAACCCGCGTAAGGTGCGACCGAAAGTCTTCTTTAATGCTGTCGTGCGGGCTTGCTCGGGGGATGTAGTAGCACCGAAAAACACCAACGGCACTCTCACAGGTGACGCCTTCTAAAAAGCAGCGACCCCTAGAATCTACGAACCTTTTGCGTGCTGCTCTGGCAGGAAGGCGCGGAGCAGTTGGTCTGGATCTTTCGAGGCAATGAGCCAATATGGGGTGTCATCCTCCGGATCATTGAGGACCATCATGGCGTGCTCGTCAATCCACGCATGAGAGACCAAGAATGCGGCCGGATCGAATTGCGGGCCCAGTGCGTTATGGCGCGCAGACTTTGGAACGGTAATCGAACGAGAGACAACCTCATTGGGCAACTGCGCATCCTTGACGAGCAGCCACCGCGTTCCATCTTCATCTTGTTCCACCTGCACAACGGTCCCAGACCACGTGATGAGGACCCAGATAGCGATGGCGCCGAGCAGGACTGCGGGAATGATGGTCCACCACACAGAGCGGTTAAGTCCGGCCGTAGCTGAGGTTAAAGCCACAACGATTGCTGCAAAAATCCAGAAGTACCACGGCACCCACTGGCGTTCGCGATACAACACTTTCGGGGCAGCGGGTTGAGGAGCAGAAATATCAGACACGCCTAGGCATTCTAGTCCACTCCAGGCGCAGAATGAACCGGCTGGGGCAGGTAGGATTGGCTAAGTGACTGATTCGAATTCGCTACCGCAGGAACAAACGCCAGTAGGAGACGTCAAAATCAAGCGCCTCGATAAAGGGCTCCCGATGCCATTTCGGGCGCATCGGGGTGACGCCGGCGCCGATCTTTACGCCGCCGAGGCGCTTACCCTCCAACCTGGCGAACGCGCACTTGTCGGCACCGGTATCGCCATGGCCTTACCGCTCGGCACCGTGGGATTAATCCATCCGCGGTCCGGCTTAGCAGCTAAACACGGGCTGTCCATTGTCAATACGCCGGGTACGGTGGATGCTGACTACCGCGGGGAGATCAAGGTGTGCCTGATTAACCACGATCCCCACACCCCGATCGAGATCGAGCGCGGCATGCGCATCGCTCAACTCGTGGTACAGCGTGTAGAACTAATGGATTTTAGCGAAGTAGAAGACTTGGATGAGACCGACCGCGGTACCGGCGGTTACGGATCAACCGGGGTATAGGAAGGATTAAGCACATGGGTATTTGGCCATTTGGAAAAAAGAAAAACGATGACGGCCGAAAGGAAGAGCCGGAAAACTCTCAGCAATCGCAGCCGCAAGAGCCTGCCGCTGATTCCGCAGGGTCGGCTCCGGCTGACTCGAATTCCCTTGCATCCGTAAAAGATACGGCTGCCGATGCCGCCGCAGCCTCGGGACAGGTGCCAACGGAGTTTGCCCACGACGCCGTGAACGGCGAAACCGGCCCCTTCGATGGCGATTCCGTCAATATCGAAGACTTTGACTTTTCTGATTCATCCATCGGCATCCTTGACCTTGGCTCGATGCGCATTCCGCTGCCAAAGGACTCCCAGGTCCAGGTGGAAATGGGTGAACAAGGCCCTAAGATGCTGCACATTGTCACCAAGGCTGGTCGTATTACTCCCGTTGCCTTCGCAGCTCCGCGCAAGCCCGGTCAGTGGGCAGAATCCGTGGAAGAAATCAAGGAAGGCATGAGCCGCGATGGGCTTTCCGTTACCACCGAGCAAGGTCCCTGGGGGTTGGAAATCGTTGGCAAAAATGACAACGGCCAACTGCGCGTTATTGGTGCCGAGGGCCCGCGGTGGATGCTGCGCTTAACTCTTGCAGCACCTACCGGCCTTGAAGAAGATTTGGCGCAGATCGCGCGCGACGTAGCATCGCGTACCTTTGTCTACCGCGGTGAGGATCCCATTTTGGCGGGCAATGCACTGCCGGTCATCATGCCAAAGCAGCTGGTGGAACAGGTCAAGCAAGCCATGGAAAAGCGCCAGCAGGAACAATCCGGCGCAAATACCCAAGGTCAGCCGGCTCAAGGCCACCCAGAAAACGGGGTAGGCGGCCCCGATCCCGCAGCTGAGGCGGAAGCGGAAAAGCAACTGCGCGATTTGGGCGCGCAGCCACCCGAGGGGGACAATGAATCTCCCGCACATGACAAAGACAAGGGGTCTAACCCCGATACCGATAAGTGAGTAAAGCAGAACGCTACGTGAGTAACTCTTTGCCGGAGCCGCAGGCTCCTCAGCTAAGCGACGACCAGGACCGCGATACTGAACCAACTCTGTTGGAACAAATGGGAGGCCTACCGGGCCTCGTCGCGGCCACGTTGCCCATCGTCGTCCTTATTCCAGTCAATAGCCTCTATGGCCTCACCCCAGCGCTGATCTCCGCGCTGGGTGTGGCGGTAGTGATCGCCATCTGGCGCATCGTTCGCAAACAGACTATTCAGCCGGCTATATCTGGACTTATCGGCGTGGCCATTTGTGCCGCCATCGCCTGGTTTACCGGGGATGCCAAAGGCTACTTCCTATACGGCATTTGGATGTCGCTGGCCTTGTTTATTGCCGCAGCGCTCTCCATCCTTTTCCGGTGGCCGGCCGTAGGCGTTATCTGGAAGGGCTTGAACGGCGATGATATGGCCTGGCAGAAGGTAAAGCTTGCGCGGAGGGCCTATTCCATTGCCACCGCTGGGTGGGCCGTTATCTTCTTAGCGCGGTTTATCATCCAGCGCGCGATTTATGACGCCGGGGAAACTACCGCATTGGGAATCACCAGGATCGTCATGGGCTGGCCCTTGACGCTATTGGTGACGGCATTAACCGTGTGGATGGTGCGCCGCGCAGACGCTGCAGTAGAAGAGGCAGAAAATGTCGGACGTGCCACAAATTCAAATCGCAGTACACAAGAGCTCGAGGCAGAAAATGAATGAGTCCGCACTATCTCGCGGGGACACCGTAGAGGTCACTATTGACCGCATGGCCCATGGTGGACTCGGTATCGGCCACGCCCCGGATGGGCGCGTCGTCTTCGTTCCCCGGGCTTTTCCTGGTGACACGGTTCGCGCAACCGCCGGTAAGGTGAAAAAGTCTTTTATCAAGGGCGAACTCGATAGCATCGTCACCGCAGGGCAGATGCGTGTACCCAGTAGCTGTCCCGCCGCGGAGCTAGGCGCTGGGTGCTGCGATTTTGCTGAGTTGGATCCCGCAGCGGAAATAGACATCAAGATGGATGTCTTCCGCGAACAGCTGCGCCGCAGCGGCATTGAGGGGCTCGAGTCCCTCGCTATTGAGCAACACGAGCTGCCGCCGGTACGGGGCTGGCGGACGAGGGTCCGGTTGGGCGTCGACAAGCAAGGCCGCGCCGGATTGCGGAAGTACCGCTCGAATGAGCTGGTCACGTCCGTCGGTTGTACCCAATTAGCAGATGGCTTGATTGATGGTCTGGTTGGGGATGGCGCGCGGCGTTTTACCCCTGGGGCCGAAATCGTCGCGGTTCTTGATGGCGCCGGTAACCGGCATGTGGTGGAAACGCGCAAGGCCCCGCGAGGCAGGCGAGTGGAGACCATTCGTGAGGTCATCGAGGGCTCTGGCACGGTGGCCGAATACGTCAATGGCTGCGAGTTTTCCTTCCCCGCCACGGCATTTTGGCAAGCGCATGTGGCGGCGCCGGAGATTTATAGCGCTGTGGCAGGGCAGTGGCTGGCCGGCCGGGATTACCAGCACAAGATCGCTTGGGATTTGTACGGCGGCGTTGGACTATTCGCGCCCGCGTTATCAGAAGCCACCGGCGGAAAAGTCATTTCCGTGGACTATTCGCCCGCGGCAACGGCGACTACGCAGCCGGGGTTGCGCGATATCGATATTGCCGTGAAATCCGCCAAGGTAGAACAGGTTGCTGCGCAATTGCCCCAACCAGGTGCCGTGGTGCTCGATCCGCCGCGAACCGGGGCAGGCGAGCAGGTGGTCCGCGCCGTGGCGGAGGCAAAGCCCCAAGCCGTGGTGCATGTGGGATGCGATCCAGCGACCTTTGCCCGCGATCTGTCCCTATGGCAAAGCGCTGGGTATAAGCCCGAGAAAATGGCGCTGGTCAATGCCTTCCCCGTCACCCATCACTTTGAGGTAATCGCTCTTATTACCCCAGATAAGGCGGCGAATAACCCGGCGCAGGACGCTGTTTAATGCGAAAATACCCCGCCTGAATTAAGAAGCCGATATAAAAGAAAATACGGACCACGGGTACGGTGGATAGGAAGAACTAAGCACAGAAGGAGTTGAAGGCCGCTCCATGACTATCTTGGATACCATAAACTCGCCGCAAGACCTGAAGGCACTGCCTGCAGAAAAGTTGGAGGAACTTGCGGCGGATATTCGCCAGCGCCTCATCGATAAGGTATCGGTGACGGGTGGGCACTTGGGGCCCAATTTGGGCGTGGTGGAATTGACCATTGCGCTGCACCGGGTCTTTGATTCCCCGCGCGAGCCCATCATCTTTGATACCTCCCACCAGTCTTATGTGCACAAGATGCTCACTGGCCGCACGGCCCAATTCGATACCCTGCGCCAAAAGGACGGCCTGTCCGGTTATACGGACCGCGGTGAGTCTGAGCATGACTGGACGGAATCCTCGCATGCTTCCGCCTCGCTTTCGACCGTGGATGGGCTGTCCAAGGCCTTTAAGATTCGCGGGGAAGGCCACCGCAATGTCATTGGCATTGTGGGCGATGGCGCCTTGACCGGCGGCATGTGCTGGGAAGCGCTCAATAATATTTCTGAAGATAAAAAGCGCAATGCAGTCATCGTGGTCAATGACAACGGCCGCAGCTATTCGCCCACCATTGGCGGCATTTCTGAAAACCTGGGGCGCATTCGTTCCCAGCATGGCTACGACGAGCTCATGGAGCAGGGCAAGCGCCGCTTAAAATCCATGGGGTGGGTAGGCGAGCGCGCCTTTGATGCGCTCCACGCCATGAAGGAAGGCGTCAAGTCCACCGTCTTGCCCACGGAGATTTTCCCAGAGCTGGGGATTAAATATATTGGCCCTATCTACGGCCATGACATCGATGGCTTGGTGCATGCGCTTTCCTATGCCCGCGATTATGAGGGCCCCATTATCGTGCATGTGGTCACGGAAAAGGGCCACGGATTTGCCCCGGCGGTCAATGAGCCGAAGGACCAGATGCACTCGACGGGTGCTATCGACCCAGTCACCGGTGTTGCCAAGGGCACCAAGCAACCAGGGTGGACGGCCGCATTTTCTGAAGAATTGATTGCGGCGGCGGAAAAGCGTGAGGACATCGTCGCGATTACCGCAGCCATGGCGGGTCCTACGGGGCTAGCTCCCTTCCAGGAACGTTTTCCGGATCGGTTCTTTGATGTGGGCATCGCCGAGCAGCACGCCATGGCCTCTGCCTCTGGTTTGGCTTTGGGCGGCATGCACCCCGTGGTAGCTGTGTATTCCACCTTCCTGAACAGGGCCGTGGACCAGGTGATCATGGATATTGCCTTGCTCAAGCTGCCGGTGACCATCGTGCTGGACCGCGCGGGCGTGACGGGATCTGATGGCGCCTCCCACAACGGAATTTGGGATATGTCCTTAATGAGCATTGTCCCTGGCATGCACATCGCCGCCCCGCGCGATGGTGCGCGCCTGCGCGAGCTCTTCCAGGAATCCCTGGACATTGATTCTGGGCCCTCAGTGGTCCGGTTCCCCAAGGGAAACTTGCTGCCCGATATGGAAGCCGTGGATACGCTTGCCGATGGCGTCGATATCCTCTACTACGGCGAGGCTGACGCCGGTGAGGATACCCCCGAGGTCCTCATCGTCTCTATCGGTGCGATGTCCGCGCGGAGCATCAAGGCAGCGCAAGAGCTGGAGAAACAGGGACTCAACGTCACGGTCATTGACCCGCGATGGGTCGCACCAGTGGCAAGCTCCGTCATCGCTATGGCAGCAGATCACGATTTGGTCGTAACGGTAGAAGATGGACTCATTCGCGGCGGAATTGGATCCATGATTGCTGAGGCCCTCGGCGCCGCAGAGGTGGACACCCCAGTGCGTCGCCTGGGTGTTCCTGGTTACTTCCCCAAGCACGGTTCCCGCGGCGAGGTTTTGGCAGAATTTGGCCTAAGCCCTGAGCTCATTGCTGCATCGATTACCGAGTGGGTAGAAAACCTGACCGCTTAATGCGGCTGGGAAAATAGGCTCGCGATCAATGCCGGGGCAACGAGGTTGACCTGCCACGACCGCGCGCCTTCGCGTTCTAGGAAGGCGGGCACATCTTCAGGCTGGCTGATGGTTCCGCTCCCGCCAATGGCCGCCCACACGGTGGCGCGAAGGGTTGCGGGTCGAAGCAGCAGCTCCTGTGGCAGCCCGAGCTCTTCGGCGATATCCCCAATGGCAGCGCGGATCTCTTGATATTCCTCCCACTGCTGTGGATACTCCCTAGACCACACCGATTTCGAGGGAACGGTTCTTTCCTGGCGAAGCGGGCCCGGGCGCCCGCGCGGTGGAATATTCTGGGACTGCTGCACGGCCAGTAACCAGCGGTGCGCGACGCCCTTGCTCCGCCGTGGAAACCCCTTGATGCGGGTTAACTGCGGCTGCGTGCTGGGCAGGATCCGGGCTATCTCTACTAGTACCTTATTGGGCAGCACGCGCCCGGGCGCGGTATCGGTTCGCCGGCTAATATCATCGCGCAGGTTCCACAAAGACTGCGCCGCGGCGCGCTGCTTCCCATTCTTTAGGCTCGATACTCCCTTGATATCGCGCCAAGAGTGCGGCTGCGGGGCGGTGTCATTCGCGTGCTTGGCGACGATCGCCGCACATTCCTCCACAATCCAGTCCAGCTTTTCTTGTTCGGCCAAGATATCGCGCAGCGTCGTAGCCAATTCTAGTAAGAGCTCGACATCGAGTGCGGCATAAGCGCGCATTTCTTCACTGAGCCGCGGGATGGACCAGTCATCGTCGCCGTGGCCTTTTTCTAGCTGGACATCGAGAAGCTCCGCGATAATGGCGCCCAAATTGGTGCGGTGAAATCCTGCAAACCGGGCGGCTAATTCCGTATCGAAAAGAGTGCCAGGGAAAAGCCCGAGCCATCCAAGAGACGGGAGATCCGAGGGTGCGGCGTGAATGATCCAGTGCTGCCCATTGAGCACCGGAGCAAGCTCCCGGGTCAATTCCGCGCGGTGGCCTTCGGGGGCAAAAAGCATCGTCCCAGCGCCGTGCCGGCGAATCTGGATGAGAAAGGCGCGGTCATCGTACCGGTAGCCTGAGGCGCGTTCGGTATCGATGGCAAAGGACCCAGTGCCCGCCTGCAACCGCGCGGCCGCAGCGGCAAATTCCGCTGGTGTGGATAATACCTTCGGAATACCCTCTTTCGGCTGCTTCCGAAATTCCACCATCTTAACGGCCGAGTTCAGTAACGCCTTCAGGCGGCAGCCCCGCGACGTTGGCTAATACTTGTGCGAAGGCCTGCACGTGCGGTGCTAAATCCAGCCCCTCCGCCGTCCACGATGCGCGCATTTCGATCTGATAAGCGCGCGGGGGACCGCCGATCTCGCCGAAGCGGACCGAGGCGGTGGAGGTAACGGTGCCGCCGACGTTGGTAATCTCCGCGCCTTCTTTTTCCAAGCCTTCGTTGAGCCATTGCCAGGCTACGTCCGGAAGCAGTGGATCTCCTGCCACCGAATCATCCATATCTGCCTGGATATACGCCACCAAGCGCATGGCGCCCTCCCAAGCCTCTTCCGCGCCCGGGTCATGGAGGAGGATGAGGCGCCCGAAGGCA
The DNA here is from genome assembly GCF_040225675.1 of Corynebacterium sp. KPL2680. Lineage (NCBI taxonomy): Bacteria > Bacillati > Actinomycetota > Actinomycetes > Mycobacteriales > Corynebacteriaceae > Corynebacterium > Corynebacterium sp. KPL2680. The sequence continues at coordinate 5,202 of NZ_JBEHFM010000005.1, read as the reverse complement.
TCGCCATCTGAATCGGTGGCGATGATATCCGGCTCCTCTTCCGTGCCCACCTCAAGGCCAATGGCGTGGCTAAAGGGCGCTAATCGCTGCGGTGGGCGAATGGACCCGAGGCTAATTTCTGGGCGAAGAGTGGCCGCGTGCATGGACTCAACCGCCTGAGTAAAAGCCGGCGGCGTCGTTGGCTCCTGTGCCTCGTCATTGCGGCGTAGGGAGGTAAAGGCTGCGCCATCTCCGGAGTTGGCTCCGGCATTCTTACCGGCGCTGGGCGTGCTCGATTCGGAATTACTCACCTTGATAAAGCTATAGTTTCGCTACCTTGAGCTGGCGGAGGCGCGCCGAAAGTGGGAGGTGCACAGGGGGGGGAGGGATGACAATCGGTCTAACTCCAACTTATGATGGATATGTCCGAATATTCGAATAAGCTTCTGCAAAGGAGAAGGCAATGGCGAAGCTCGATTTCAAGGAACTCAACGAGGTACAGCAATACTCCCAACACGCCGTTTTCAAGGTGATTCCCGGCGGGCTGGGCAGCGAGCGCGAGGAGATCGTCTCCCAAGCCCAAGAATTCTTTGCGGAACTAGAAAAGGACAATAAGGTCACTGTCCGCGGCGTTTACGATCTGACCGCGATGCGCGATTCTGCGGACTTCATGATCTGGTGGCACGCCGAGGAATTTTCCGATATCCAGAAAGCCTTTGGCGATTTCCGCCGGGAGACTACCTTGGGCCAGGTGAGCGAAGTAACGTGGATTGGAAATGCCCTGCACCGGCCGGCCGAGTTTAATAAGTCCCACCTGCCTTCCTTCATCATGGGGGAAGAGCCCAAGGAGTGGATTTCCGTCTACCCATTCGTGCGTTCGTATGACTGGTACACGATGGAAGAAGAAAAGCGTCGCCGCATTTTGATGGAGCACGGAATGCAGGCACGCGACTACCCCGATGTGCGCGCCAATACCGTACCGGCATTCGCGCTTGGGGATTATGAGTGGGTCCTTGCCTTTGAAGCCGACGAGCTACACCGCATCGTAGACCTGATGTATAAGATGCGCTATACCGAAGCCCGCCACCACGTGCGTGAGGAAATTCCATTCCACACCGGACGCCGCGTGAAGGACATCGCAGAACTCATCAAGGTTCTGCCCTAAGATTTGAAATAAAAACAGCGCTGGGAGCCCCCCCTTAACTGGAGGGAGCTTCCAGCGCTGTCATTCGTTCTCACTGCGCGTGGTAGTGAAATCCTAGTTTTCCTCGATGGGCTTTTCTTCCAGGTTCAAAGAAATAGAGTTAATGCAGTAGCGCAGGTCAGTCGGGGTATCGTAGCCTTCGCCTTCGAATACGTGGCCCAAGTGGGACTCACAGTTGGCGCATAGTACCTCGACGCGGCGCATGCCCAGGGAATTATCTTCCCGCTCGATAATCTTGTCACCGGCTAGCGGGGAGAAGAAGGAAGGCCAACCACAGTGGGAAGCAAACTTCTCGGTGGAACGGAATAGCTCCTCGCCGCAGGCCTTGCAGGAGTAGACACCCTCTGTGGTGGTATCTGTGTATTCGCCCACGTGCGGCGGCTCCGTGCCTGCTTCGCGCAATACGTAATATTCTTCGGGGCTAAGGCGCTTTTGCCAGTCGGCATCAGCAATGAGCTTAAAATCAGTCATGACTTTAAGTTTAATCCTTTATTTGCGTGGCACGCCACCACCCGGCAACGGAGGCGAAGATGATGACGATGAGCAGGCTCCACCCCACGGTGCCGGAGAAAGTGTTCATCCACCGCCCAGCATCCGGGTGCGCTTGCGACGTCCATGTCACTGGGGCCAAGAACAGGAATGCAGCCACCCATGCGCCCACCGAGTGAAAGACCGAGCGCGGTAGGAACACGGTGAAAATTAGCGGGAATAACCACATTGAATAATATTGCTGTCCTAGTGAGGATAAGAAGAAAATCCCGACCATAATCGTGCCACTCGTCGTCAGCGCCCAAAATACCGGTTCGGATTGTCGCCACCGCAGTAGTCCGAGCACCGCGCACCCGACCAAGGCGGCGAAGACTACCCACACCACCCAGTAGAGAACGGGGCCGAATTCCACATAGGCCCGCAATCCCGCCCAGGAGGAATTGGCATAATCGCGGGTCGTGGAAAGATAGGGCACCAGCTTGTCGAAGTAACCGCTAGCACCCGGGACGATCGGCCACGCTAGGACATTGAGAACGACCGGAATCCCGAGGCCCGCGAGGAGGTTGCGCCATTGCAGCTTGACCAAGGGCAAGAAAAGCAGGGGTGCGAATTGGGGCTTAATCAAAATGGCTAGCCCAAGGGCTATGCCGGAGACCCATGCGAGCTGCGGGGTGCGCTCAGACTCTAAGAAAGCCCATAGGAAAAGCGCCATGCAGAATAAGAGCACACCGTTGATATTGGTAAACGCCAAAGTGTTGGTGACTGATTCAGTGGCGAAGGCTAAAGCAATCGAGGTTGGAAAAACCGGCGAGGTGAGCTTTCTTCCCACCACGTGGGTTAGCAGCGCCAGTGCGGCAATGATGGCAAGAGCGTTGACAACGATGAAAAGTCCGCGCGCGAGGCTGAAATCGAGCCACGCTAAAGGCGATAAGAATAGCGTTGCGCCTGGGGTGTAGAGATATAGCGGATCCACATGGTTATAAGCCTGTTCATACACCGGAATACCGTCGACCATGCGCTTAAGCGCGCTATAGACCGTAGTGAAATCATCAGTCAACGTCCCATTGCGCGCGACGATGAAGATGCGCTGAATGACGAGGAGAACGGCAATAGGCCATGCGGCGGCGTTTATTCGAGCAGTCACGACCTTTTAGTCTACGGACTCAGTAGTGCGCGAGTACCGCAGAAACACCGTGCTATCTGTATCGGCGGCAATATTTTCTAGCTGCATTCGGCGGTGGGAGTGCGTGCCATGAAAGGTAGCCACGGGTTTTTCTACGCCGGTGGAAAGGTGGGGATCCAGGGTTAAATACATCTGATCAATCGCATCGATATGCACCAGCTGGCCGAGCATTCCTGGCCCACCTTCGCAGAGGATGCGCTGGAATCCACGCTCCCGCAATACGCGGAGATAGTCCTGCATGGTGCCTTCACCGGCATCGATTACCTCTGCACCTGCTGCCTCGATGGAGCGCTTTCTCGCGGAGACCTCTGCGCTTTGCAACGCGGCGTGGGGGAGAAGGAAGAGCGGGGCAGTGGTGAAGTGCGTTAAGAATTTCGAACCCGGATCAAACTTCAAGCTTTGCGTGGGCACGGCGATGGGGGCGGGCTGTGAATCGGGAGAGTCGCGCTCTACTCCCGCATAATCTTCTGACCTGACTGTCTGCCCGCCAACGAAGACGACGTCCGCCCAGCCGCGCAGGGCCTGAAAAAGCTGTGCATCGGTGTCATTGCCCATGGCCTCTGAAAGATCGTTGATGGTGGCAGAACCGGTGAGGGTAGAAACCATATTGGCCCGCACGGCGGGCAGGTAAGCGGGTTCGGGGCCCAGAAGCGAAGCGATGTCCATGGTCTGCCAGTGTAATGGTTGTGCAGACGTGAATCGTCCCGCTGGCTACACCAGCCGAATAAGCACCACACCGGTCAAAAGGAGGGCAATGCCCAGGACCTGGCGGGACTTAATGGGGGCGCCGCTTACGCGATCAATGATGAGCGAGCCCAGCATCGAGCCAAGCAGGCCGGCAACCACGGTGAGACCGGTACCAATCTGCGGAACGAGGGCGGCGTTGCCGAAGATGAAAAGTGCGCCCAATACACCGCCTATCCACATCCACCACGGGTTTGGTTTTCCTTCCGGGCGCTCGATGCGCGGGCGCCAGCGCAACACGATATTGATGATGACCAAGGCGGTAACGCCGACGGCAAACGATACCAGCGCAGCGCTCACCGGAGATCCCGTCACCTGGCCAAGGTGGCCGTTGATGGCGGATTGGCTGGCTGTAAAACAGCCAAAAATAAATCCGGCTAGCCGCCACAGCCACAGGGCGGTCGCGGAATCTGCATTACTTGTTGCTGCGCTCGGTGTGGCTACCACCGCAATTACGCCGAAAAGTACAATAATGGCGCCGATAGCGCGCACCACCGTTAAAGAAGACTGAGGCGACTCGAAGAGCCCGAAGTGGTCAACAATGAGCCCCATGATGACCTGCCCGGCAATGGGTAAGACCACAGTCTGCACCGCGCCTAGGTGCGGAAAGAGAAGAATATTTCCGGTCAGTGCGACAACACCCAACAAACCGCCGAACCAAATCCAGAGTGGTTCGTCAAAAGCCTGCGCAATACCGTAGTCCCCGCCGGTAACTGTGGTGGCCACGATGAGCAGGGTTATTGTTCCTACGGCGAAGGAGATCATCGAGGAGGAAAACGGGGTGCCGGTGGAGGCGCAAAGACGGGTATTGACCAGCGTTTGTATCGGTAAGACCAGTCCAGCAAGAATTCCCAAAAGTATCCACAACACGGGTGGACACTTTACTCAGTTAAGGCAAAAAGCCCACCTGAATGGGAAAAGCCCACCTAAGCGAAGAAAATAAGCTTAAGTGGGCGGTGGTGGTCCTAACTGGGATTGAACCAGTGACCTTTCCGGTGTGAACGGAACGCTCTCCCACTGAGCTATAGGACCTTGCGGGGGATAAATCTACACCCGGTGCATTCCATTTTCCTAATTGGCTGGATGGCAGGCGTGGAAGGTGGGGTAGACGCGGATATCCAGGGGAGGTTTACTCGTGGGGTAAATGACAACCCTGCAATTCACGGTGCGGAGAAATGTGTGATGTGTGTCGCGCAATAGGGGTGCTGGGCTGGGGATTTGGAAACTGACAGGGAGCACGATAATGTTTGTTCACGCACCGCAAAGCATTAAGCACTGCGGCGCGATGCGGATGTAGCGCAGTTGGTAGCGCATCACCTTGCCAAGGTGAGGGTCGCGAGTTCGAGTCTCGTCATCCGCTCCACGCTTTTCTTGAGGGTATTACACCACAAAGGGAAAGTGGAACTAAATGAATAGCGCGCGATTAGCTCAGTGGGAGAGCGCTTCCCTGACACGGAAGAGGTCACTGGTTCAATCCCAGTATCGCGCACAAGGACTTTGTCCTAGAAACCGGGCCTGGTTTCGCATGCGGATGTAGCGCAGTTGGTAGCGCATCACCTTGCCAAGGTGAGGGTCGCGAGTTCGAGTCTCGTCATCCGCTCCA